>CAZUYQ010000003.1:35267-50152 GCA_964624705.1 uncultured Polynucleobacter sp. | reverse complement strand
ACACGAGTGTTCCGCATATCAAGGTCTTTCGCGAAGAACGTGAGATGACGTTAATGCTGCTGGTGGACGTCAGCCCATCGGTGCGGTCGAGTAGCGGTACCCGTCCTCGGGTTGAAGCGGCCTCGGAACTTGCTGCGGTTTTGGCCTGGCTCGCGATTCGCAATAATGACCGAGTTGGACTTATGTTGTTTTCGGATCGGGTGGAATTATTTACGCCACCTCGTAAGGGTCGTAGCCACGTATGGCAGATTATTAAGGATTTATTGAATCACAAGGGCCAGGGTCAGGGCACCGATCTTTCATTAGCTCTTCATCATCTTCAACGCATGATTCCCAGACGGGCGACCTGTTTTGTCCTATCCGACTTTTGGAGCGCGGACTTTAACGATGCATTAAAACTTTGTGCGCGGCAGCATGATTTGACCTGTGTCACCGTCGGTGATCCGGTTCAGGATCAACTGCCGGATGCTGGACTTGTCGAATGGATCGATAGCGAAACCGGGGAACGCTTGCTTGTCGATACTTCAGATGTGGCCGTTCGAAGAGAGTTTGCCGAGCTGATGGCCTCTCGACAGGGGCACCAGTCAAAGCTTTTTAGTGGGGCTGGGGTTGACCATTTCGCCGTTGCGACCAGCGAATCGGTGGTGACGCCCTTGATCGCTTATTTACATGAGCGTGAACGCCGGACCGGGCATAGGAAGGGCAGGAGATAAATGGAAACTCAAAATCCAAACTCAAACTCAAACCAAGCTAGCGCTGCCGTCGAAACAACTCCGCCGAATGGCATAAAAGGCGTCGCTGCGCCAGAAAGCTGGTGGACACCGGAGCACGTGGCGATGTTTGTCGTACCGCTGTTATTACTGCTTGGAATGGCGTGGCTGGTCTTAGTTGTTCTAGGCAGGCGCCGTCGTAACAAGGCAACTGCGGTGGTTATAAAAGATCCTTGGCACGAACTAGGGCTAGAGATTCATAGCCTGGCGCAGCCACAAGCTTATTCTTCTGAGAGCAGTCAGGCATGGCGGCAATTTGCTTCTGACGTCAGTGTAGCGGCGAGGCGAATTATCGGTGCGGCAACGGTGCGTGCCTGCGAAGATTGGACCACGGATGAATTTGCCCAAAAGCTTCCGGAAATACCAAGCATAGAGGGGCTAGCAGCTTCCGATGTTCTGATACTTTTACGTGAAACCGATTTGATTCGATTTGCCGATCGTCCTCCGTTAGAGGGAATAGCGACGCGGTGGATCGCTCAATTAAAGGAGTGGTATCGGATTCAAGACGAGCGGCGTCGATCTATCGAGCAAATCACCCCGTCCTCAACTCATCCTGAGACTCCGTCTTCTTTTTCTTCACCCACTTCTTCAGGTGTAAAAAAAGAATCTGACACGGCAGGAGGACTACGTGTCTTTGATTGATCGTTTCTTGCAAAATTTCTGGTTCGCGGAACCCCTGTGGTTTGTCCTGCTGCCGCTAATTGCGCTGATTTGGGCTGTTATTCATTTCATCCGTCGCCGGCAGAAACCCGCAGGAATCATCACGCCGAGTATCCGGATGTTTGGTAGTCAGCAGGTTCGGCCCTCGCGTCTGCGTTATTTAGGATTGGTCCTAAGATGTCTAACGATTCTTATGATTGTGGTGGCGCTGGCCCGCCCTCAGGGTGGCCGGCACCAAGGCTCCCGTTCTGCCGAGGGCGTTGATATTATGCTGGCGATCGACACCTCAGGCAGTATGAAAGCTAGAGACTTTGTGATTGATGGCGAACGGCCTAATCGCCTTGAAGTGATTAAACGAGTGATTGCGGATTTTATCTTGGAACGACCTGATGACCGCATCGGTATCGTGGTGTTTGGAACGGAGGCATTTACTCAGGCACCTTTGACCCTTGATCACGAAGTCTTGCTAAAATTCCTCGACCAACTGGAGATCGGCATGGCGGGTGAGGCGACCGC
This sequence comes from uncultured Polynucleobacter sp., assembly GCA_964624705.1. GTDB lineage: Bacteria > Bdellovibrionota_B > Oligoflexia > Oligoflexales > RGVZ01 > CAMDKS01. Next base: position 48,206 of record CAZUYQ010000003.1, on the reverse strand, counting down.
TATTGGTGATGGATTGGCGACGAGTGTGCTTCGGCTCAAAAACCAGCTAGGCGAAAGCAGAGTGGTTGTTCTGTTAACTGACGGTGCTAACAACGCAGGTCGTATGGATCCCATGGCAGCTTCAGCGGCAGCGAAATCATTTGGCATCCGTGTACACACGATTGGTGTGGGTAGTGAAGGCGAAGTTCCGATCATCAGTAATGGTCAGGTTGTTTATATACGAGCCGATATTGACGAGAAGCTATTGACTGCCATCTCGACTGAAACAGGCGGTGTTTACCGTCGGGCGACTGATACGGCGGCTCTAAAAGGTGTTTATCACGAGATTGATCAGTTGGAAAAACGTCGATTGGAAGTGAAGGATCAACGGAGCGGCAGAGATTTTTTCACTTATCCGATTCTACTCGCACTGATGTTTTTGGGTTTAGAACTCTTATGGCGACTGACGAAGTGGAGGGTGATTCCATGATGTCTTGGAGCAATCAAACCGTTCTATGGATGCTGGCCTCGTTGCCAGTATGGATCGGAGTTATTGTTTGGGCAGCACGTAAAAGGCTGGCGCGTTTAAGGAAACTTGGCATTGTTAAAAACTCGCAAACATTTCGTATTCTTTTTGGTTCTTTAATCGCCAAAAAAATCTTTCTGGTTTTAGCCGTGGTTCTACTTATGATAGCTGCTGCAGGTCCGCGATGGGGTTGGCGCTGGGTCGAAAGTCGACAGGTGGGCCTTGATATATTGATTGCTGTGGATGTGAGTCGAAGTATGGAGGCCAAGGACCTTGATCCTTCGCGGATTGAGCGTGCACGGCGGCTTGTTATGGATCTGCTCGATGTTGCAGAGGGCGACAGAGTAGGTCTTGTTGCATTTGCGGGTGAAGCATTTGTTCAATGTCCTTTGACCAATGACTTTGGTGCGGTCCGGATGTTCCTCGATGTCCTCAACACAGATTTGATTCCCGTGCAGGGTACAGATATGGCGGAAGCACTTAAAATCGGTCTAAAAGCACTTACGACGGGCGGCGAGGGGCAGGGTAAATTTATGCTCATCCTGAGTGACGGGGAGGATCTTGGACCGAAGCTAGGTAGCGCCCTCGAAGATATCAAAAACGCTGGCATCAAAATCATTACGATTGGCATGGCCGGAACCGAAGGTGCGCCGATTCCAGAAACAGATGGTTCCTTTAAGAAGGATCAGAGCGGCAATTTAGTCATATCTAAGTTAGATGAGTCGACCCTCAAAAATATTGCGGAATCGACCGGTGGTCTTTATCTGAGGGCCAGTGATGCAGGTGCGAAGATGGATCTTATTTATCGCGGTTCAATCCGAGGAATCGGAACCGAACGTGAAACGCGAGCTAGCAAAGAAAAAGTTTGGTTTGAGCGTTATCAGTGGTTTGCGGGTGTGGCGGTGCTTCTACTGATATGGGAATTTTTTATTTCGGATCTAAAGCGCATCATTATGATCGGTTTTTTGCTTTTATGTTTACGTCCGTTTTCTGCTCAAGCCTCGGCCTTGGATAGTTATAATGAAGCGGTTAAACGCTTCGAAGAAGGTAAGATCGATGATGCTATAAAAGGTTTTGAATCCGCTGCTGCCTCTGAGGATCGGAAAATTCGCCAACGTGCGGTCTACAATCTGGGCAATGCAAAGAGTGCCAAAGGAGACCTTGAAGGAGCTCAAAAAGCTTGGGAAGAAGCTTTAAGCTTAGATCCACAGGATCAGCAAGCTCGCGACAATCTCGCTTGGGGAAAGAAAAAAGAAAAGCAGGATCAGCAAAAAAAACCGCAGGATAAAAATAAGAAAGACGATAAAAATCAAGATCAAAATAAGGATCAAAGTCAATCCGATAAACAAGATGATTCGAAGAAAGATAGTCAGGATAAATCTGATCAAAAACCTGGAGATCAGAAAGATAAAGATAAGAAAGACGATAAGAATAAGGCGCAAGAGCAGGATAAGCAGTCAGAGCAGAAGAACGAGGACGACAAGAAATCAGAATCTCAGGACAAACCTAAAGATTCTGAGGAAAAGGAACAGAAACCCACTGAAGCAAAAGAAGGCAAAGCGGGGGAGCAAACTGATCCACAGAAACAGCCCGATAAGCTTAGTAAAGAAGAGGCAGAGCGACTGTTGCGCATGGTTCCTGATGATTTAGGAAAATTTTATCATCCGCCTTCTGCACCGCAAAAATCACGTAAAATTGATCAGGATTGGTGAGCTATTATGAAATTATTGTCGCTGCTGTGTCTTTTCTTAAGTTTAAATTCCGTGGCATGGGCAGGAAGTTTAACCGCCGAACTTGATCGCACTCAAGTGGATGCGGGTGATTCGGCGCAGTTGTCGGTGACAATCAGTGGTACCTTAAAAGACGATATCGCAATCCCTCCAGTTGCGGGCCTCACGTTTCAACAGATCGGTACCTCTACCAATGTTCAAATTGTGAATGGTTCATTTTCAAAGGAAACGACCTATAACTTCGCCGTCACTGCTGACCGCGCTGGAACCTTTCAGATCCCTTCCATCAAGGCCTCGATCGATAAAGAAGATATGGCGACTCCACCATTGACGGTGACATTTGGTGCCGGTGGTCCTAGCTCGCGGCAGGCGCCTGCCACGCCAAATAACGATGTCGCCAATGACCCCTCCAAACCTGCGCCCGGTGAAATACCATTTATTTTTGTAGAGCGTGAGTGGTCGAAGCAAGACCCTTATGAGGGCGAGGCCGTGCTTAGTACTATCCGCGTTTTTCAGCGGGTTCGTGTTCTATCGATGGTTCCAGAGCGGGCGCCGTCTCCAGCGTGGCGGATTATCTCTAAAGAAGGGCAGAAATCCTACGAAACTGAACGCGATGGTTTACGCTGGCGTGTAACTGAACTGACAGAAGTCCTGGTGCCGTTAAAATCGGGTGATTTGCCTTCGCCTTCGTTTGCACTGCAGTCTAGTTATCTACAGCCTTCAAAACAGCGTATTCGTCGCGGATCCATCTGGGATCTATTTCAAGGCGGTATGATGGATGCGGGCCAAGAGGTTAGTAAAAAAATTTCAACGCCCGCAAAAACGATTCACGTTAAACCTTTGCCAGTGGATGGCAAGCCTAGTGTGGTTTCCGATATCGTTGGAGATTTTAAACTGACAGTCGATGTTTCGAAACGGGCCCTGAATCCCGGCGAAACGGCGACGGTTTCCGTGCGAATCGCCGGTCGCGGGGCATTGGACCGGATGGCGGAAGTAAAACTTCCAGCCCTAGTCGGTGCAAGAGTATACCCGGATAAGCCTCAGCTTAAGGAATCAATGGATGAAACAGGTTTAAAGTCCTCCAAAGAATATAAATTTGCCATTGTCCCCTCGCAAGCCGGTGACCAACGGTTAGGAACCGTGGAACTTGGGGTCTTTAATACCATTACGGGTAAATGGGAGACGCTGAAGGAGGACTTAGGGACTATCACTGTATCGGGCACTGCAGTTCCGTCGGTTTCTTCGTCGGCCGCCGTTCCAGACATAACCACTGCCGCGGAAGGAACGCCTCCAGTTCAGCCAAACACAACTAACCATAACCAAGATCAAATCTTAAATCAAAATAATGTCAGCACCCTTCAACCAGAAAATCAAATCGGGTCAATGAACCAATCGGTTTTGAGTAAATGGTTTGGTCTTGCGGTGTTACTCCTCGGATTAGTGGGCTGTCTCTTGTTCGCAAAACCATTTATGCGACGTTACAGAGAATGGACATCAAAACGAGTATCTTCAAAGACACCTTATGCGGCCTTGAGATCCTCCGTCCTTACTGCCAGAAAACTTCGCGGACCAGGCGTCGATTCGCTTCTTATGGATTTAAAAACTTACACAGCGGCAAATGGACAAGATCCTAAAGCAATGACGGCGAAAGATATTATGAAAGCCCTGCGAGAAAATCATTTGCCAGATGAAAAGACTAAAAAATTAGAAGTCGTTCTGAACTCGATCGAGTCTAATTCCTATCGAGATGCTGATTCCCAGCCAGATGAAGCTACAATTGATAGCTTTTTTGAGATTGTAGATGAAATCGCAAATTGGGAGAAGGCATGAAAGGAAACGAAAGAAATGGGAATCTACAAAAACCACTAAAAGTAATTATTTTCAGTCTGTTCTTAGGTTTTTTCTCTTTAGTTTTTTCTTCTCTATCCTTTGCTGCAGAACCATCCCAGGAGTGGCAAGATCGTTTTGCGGCAGCCAATCAAGCAATGACTGATGGCGATTGGGAATCTGCAGTAAAAATCCAAGAATCGCTCATTGGTGAAGGCTTTATTTCTCTATCGCTTTTAAAAAATTTAGCGATTGCTAGAGCAAAGCAGCACGCGCTAGCGCAGTCGCTAGCGGCTTGGTTAGCAGCGAGAAGCCTTGATCCAAAAGATCTTATAGTCCAAGAGGGGATCACGAATACCTTGGCCGCGCTTCAATTAGGACCAGATGCGGTGGATCTTTCCGCGCACGGACCTTTTACGGCATGGATGTCTCGCCAGACGCATCACGATGTTATGAATTTGATGTATGCTGCAATGGCTTTACTATTTGGCTGTGTTTTTTTGATCGCCTTACTTGTTTTTCGCGGCGATGGAAAGTCTCACACGAATTTAATGAAATTGATTGCCGGCTTTTGGATTGCTGTAACAGCAATGGTCTGGGTCGCGGTCATTTCTATTTACCTGCAGATCGGGACCTGGGGTGCTGTAACTAACATGCAAGGCGCAGCTTTGAGGATTGCTGCCAACGAAACCGCAACCGAATTGACTCGCCTGAAGCTTGGAACCCCTGTTTTTGTAACGAACAATACCTATAACCGTTGGCTTGAGGTGCGAACCTCCGATGGGCAACACGGTTTTCTTGATGCCTTAGAAGTGAGGGTTATTCGTCTATCATTTTAGCTGGTTATGCCGATCATTGTTTTTGCTGCATTATTTATTACTCAATCATTTCCATTCGTTAGCTGAGCAGAAACGACTAAAGTTCGAGAGTTTTAGAGCCGATAGATTCATCGGGAGGTCTGCGACTCTATGAGTTCAAGCGCTAAAAATTTATCTGCACCCGGTCCGGACACCACCGCATCGTCGGATGTCGAAGGTGAAGAATCGAAGCCCGCGCCGCCGCCCAAACATATTCTTAAACGACCGATCGTCGCTACGAGCCGCAAAAACGTCATTACCCTCATGCAACAGGTTATGGAAGAAATGGGTGCGACGGGAAGTCTCATTCAAGTCGAGTCTTTGGCTGCTGCCACGGAGGCACTTAATGCTAAACCAGATAGTTTATTATTTGTTGATTGGAATCTTGGTGCCGAAGTTGCAGTACCAATCTTAAAGGCTGGTCGCGGTGATGATACGCTTAACCTGAGACCCGTGCTCTTGCTGATGCCGAATGTCACATCCGAATCTGTCTCAACTGCGATGGAATACTGTGTTACGAAAGTTTTTGCCGGGCAGTTAACGGCGCCAAGCCTTAAAGAACAAATTGAACAAATCAAAAAAATTCAGGAGATCGATCGCCCGATCTCAAAGCAACTTCGTAAACTTGCGGAAGCTCGTAAAACAAATGATCGAAAAGCTGTTGCTGAGCTTATTTCAAGCCTTCATGAGCAGTTTCCAAGTGATTTGAGGATTACCGTTGAATATGCGGAATGTTTGATTGAGGCCGAACAATGGGTGCAGGCTGAAGTTTTATTGCATCCCCTTTGGAATCGTGAGCCACCTTATCTTCGTGCGCTCTCTGCTTACAGTCGTTGTTTACTCAAAAAAGGTTCCAATGGCGATGCGGAAAGCGTCTTAAAAAAAGCCAAGCTTATCAATCCAAATGATGTCGATCGACTGATCGAGCTTGGTGATGTCCTGCTTATGAATGGCAAAGTGGAGGAGGCTCAACAAAATTTTTCAGAAGCGATGCAACGCGATAAGTCCAATAAAGATGCGAAATTCGGTAAGGCAAAGTGTCGTCTTCTTCAAGATGATGTCAACAATGCTCTGCATCTGATTCAAGAGGTTGCGTCACCTCGAGAATTGGCTTCTGTTTTCAACACAGCTGCCGTTATGGCGTCGCGGGACAAGAAATTCGAGCACGCAATTAAACTCTATGAAACTGCTGCAAGACTGGTGGCAGAAAACCCATGGTTACAGTCCAGACTAGCATTTAATCAGGGTCTAGCATTTTTTAAATGGGAGAAACCAGAAGACGCGCTGAAGCAATTTGAGCAGGCGGCAAAAATAGACCCGAGCTTTAAAAAAGCGGTCCGCACTGCCGTGGTATTTGGTCGAGATCGTGGTCAAACGGCCACTATTGAATCCCTTGAAGGTCATGAAGAATCGATTGGTGTTACAAATGCAGATAGGCGGAAGAATATCGACAGGACTGTGGCACACACGGATCAAACTGCTGCGATGATGGATGAGATCGATAGTTTTGGTGCTGCTGCTGATACCAGTGATCCGTTTGAGGATCCAGATTCCTAACAACTAGTCTCAACATAGTACCCTTCCTTGTAGACGTTAAAATGATAAAACTGTAGAGTTTTCAGTTCGAATCACTTTATCGATCGAAAGTCTTTCTATGGCTGGTATAGACAGTTTTAAAGCAGCATCTTTAAGTGAAATTTACCGACTACCGCTAGTTCTGTTGACAGATCTTTATCAACTTTCTATGGCATATGGCTACTGGGCGAGCGGTGCGGGTAATAAAGAGGCAGTCTTTCAACTTTATTTTCGTCGCAACCCTTTTGAAAGTGGCTTTGCAGTGGCAGCTGGTTTGCAAGCTGCGATTGATTTTATCCGTGATTTTCGTTGGTCCGATGAGGATCTAAATTATCTGCGAGAGTTGAGAGGCGCGGACGGCGGTCACCTTGTATCGGAAGAATTTATTCTATACCTAAAAAACACGCCTCTGAGTGTTACGGTAGATGCAGTCGAAGAAGGACGGGTCGTATTTGCGCATGAACCGCTTATCCGCATCCGCGGCCCTTTGATTCAATGTCAACTCCTTGAGACTCCACTTTTAAATCTGATTAATTTTCCGAGCCTTATTGCGACCAAAGCAGCAAGAATTTGTGCGGCGGCGCAGGGGCAGCCTGTTCTAGAATTCGGGCTACGTCGTGCTCAAGGGATTGATGGCGGGCTGACTGCATCGAGGGCGGCATATATTGGCGGTTGTGAGGCTACCTCTAATCTTCTTGCCGGCAAGCTTTATAATATCCCTGTCCGAGGTACGCATGCTCATAGTTGGGTGATGTCGTTTGATACGGAAATCTTGGCTTTTATGGAATTTGCTAAGGCCATGCCAGGTAATTGCGTTTTTCTTGTGGATACCTATGATACCAAGCATGGCGTTCAGCATGCTATTGAAACCGGTCGCTATCTCCGTTCCATCGGTAAAAAATTATATGGCATTCGGTTAGATTCAGGCGATCTAGCATGGTTATCGCGTGAGGCTCGTAAGGAGCTAGATGCAGCAGGCTTTCCTGAAACGGTAATTGTCGCATCTAATGATCTCGATGAGCATCTTATAGTAAGTCTTAAATCGCAAGGAGCACCGATTGGTGTTTGGGGAGTTGGCACCAAACTAGTGACAGGTTTTGATGAACCAGCACTCGGTGGCGTTTACAAGATGGTCGCCATACGGGACAACAGTGCATCACCATGGCAGTACAAAATGAAATTAAGCGAGCAGCTTGCAAAAATCACGACCCCAGGAATTCAACAAGTGCGACGATTTTCAATGGGTTCCGAATTTATTGGTGACATGATTTATGACGAATTAGAACCACCGACTGAAAAATCTGTGACAATGGTCGACCCGAGCGATATGACGCGGCGTAAGCAAATGCCGGCCGAAGCAACTTATGAAGAATTGCTGGTTCCGATATTTAAAGACGGAGTCTGTGTTTATGAGCAGGGAACAGATCTTGTAGCTGCACGTGCTCGTCTAAAAAGTGACTTGGTCAAATTTCACGAAGGTATCAAAAGACTTACTCTTCCCCATCGTTATCCGGTGGGTCTAGAGAAGGGTTTATATGATCGCAAGTCCAAAATGATTATGGATCTAAGGGGATTCTCGGTATGAAACTACTTAAGGTCGCTGCAGCTGTTTTAAATCAAACTCCGTTTGATTGGCAGGGGAATGAAGCCCGGATTCGCGCGGTATTAACTGGGGCGCGGCATGAAGGCGTAACGGTCCTATGCTTGCCCGAGCTTGTTATCAGCGGCTATGGCTGCGAAGATGCATTCCATATGCCGCATCTTCAAGAGCTAGGCTGGCAAATTCTATTAAGTCTGCTGCCGGAAACCCGCGGGATGATCGTCGCACTTGGGTTGCCAGTGACTCACCGTGGAGCGCTGTTTAACGTCGTGGCAGTTGCCGTCGATGGTAAATTATTGGCCATGGTTCCCAAAAAGCTACTGGCTGGTGATGGGGTTCATTACGAACCACGGTGGTTTAAATCATGGCCTCACGATGTTATCGAAACTTTTGAACGTGATGGCATGCGTATACCTATCGGCGATGTCTATATCGACGCCAGTGGAGTGCGGATTGGATTTGAAATCTGTGAGGAAGCATGGGTTGCAAATCGCCCAGGAGCTAACTTAGCCCGTAAAGGGGTCGATATTATCTTAAATCCAAGCGCAAGCCATTTCGCATTTGGCAAACGTCAGGTCCGTGAACGCTTTGTGAGTGAAGGTAGTCGTGCGTTTAATGTCGCTTATATTTATAGTAATCTTCTTGGTAACGAATCGGGCCGGATTATCTTCGATGGTGGGGCCTTAATCGCAAGCGAAGGGCATTTGATTGCTCGTGGCGATCGGTTCTCATGGCGCGATAGTCTTCTGACATCAGCCATGATAGACATTGATCTCAATCGCATGAACAAAACTCGTAGTGGCTCGTTTCAGCCGTTGTTGGGCGAAGAAGATAATTCCTGTGTCGAAGTATTGTTTCGTTGGCCGGATGAATCGCCAATCCAGAACAACCCTCTGAAACTACCAAAGTGGGAAACTTCGGCAGATGGTAGACCGGAAGAGTTTGCTCGAGCAGTGGCGCTTGGACTCTTTGATTTTTTAAGAAAAGCAAAATTACATGGGTTTACAATTTCTCTGAGTGGCGGCGTTGACTCAGCCGTAGTTACGATTTTATCCAGCCTTGCGATTCGTTTTGCATTCCTTGAAATTGGCATGGCTGGAGTCAAAGAACGGCTTGGCTACATACCTGGCATACACAAATGCCATAATGAAAAAGATTTAATCGCAGCTCTGATCTGCACGGCTTATCAAGCAACAGCGAATAGTAGTGACGCGACACGTCATGCGGCGCGTGATGTTGCTGAAGCTGTCGGGACTCGACATTTTACATGGAATGTCGAAGCGGTATTGCAGGAATACCGTAAATTAGTTGGCGAAGCTCTTGGCGTCGCATGGGATTGGAAAAAGCATGATACGACTCTGCAAAATATTCAAGCGCGGACCCGTTCACCCTCTATCTGGATGCTTGCAAATCTAGAAAATCACCTGCTTCTAGCCACATCGAATCGAAGCGAAGCCGCTGTTGGATATGCGACGATGGATGGGGACACGAGCGGTGGTCTCGCTCCGATATCGGGTATTGATAAAGCATATTTGCGTCAGTGGACAAAGTGGATGGAGTCGACGGGGCCTGAGGGAATTGGGCCGATTCCCGCTTTGACTGCGATCAATAGAATTCCTCCGACCGCGGAGCTCAGGCCACCTGAATTTGCTCAGACAGACGAAAAAGATCTTATGCCCTATGACGTTCTTGATGTGATTGAACGAGCTGCGATCCGAGATAAACGCTCGCCTTTAGAGGTATTTGATACTGTAAAAGCTATTTTTCCAGAACATAGTGCCGAGTCGCATCGCATTTGGGTAAAGCGGTTTTTTACCCTCTGGTGTCGTAATCAGTGGAAACGGGAACGCTATGCGCCAGGATTTCACTTGGATGATGAAAGCCTTGATCCAAAGACTTGGTGTCGTTTCCCGATTCTATCTGGTGGTTTTGTCGAAGAATTGGCAGCATTAGATGCTCGGAGAATTTGAGAATGAACGAAAAGGCATATGATTCGAAGCATCGAGCACTTATTGTGGTGGACGTGCAGAATGATTTTTTGCCGGGTGGAAGTCTAGCAGTCAAGAATGGTGACGATGTCATCGCGCCGATTAATCGGCTGTTAGCTGAACGCAGCCGGCTATTTGATGCCGTTGTAGCAACCCAGGATTGGCATCCCAGTAGTCACGAAAGCTTTGCTCATCAGCACATTGACAGAAATCCTGGTGAATTGATTGAGCTGCATGGTCTAACCCAGGTACTATGGCCTGATCACTGTGTTCAGGGTAGCCGGGGCGCGGAGTTTTCTTCGGAACTTATGGTTCAAAAGTTTGATCGCATATTCACTAAAGGAAGTGATCCTCGAGTGGATAGCTATAGTGGTTTTTTTGACAATGGTCGTCGGAGTGACACTGGGCTAAATTTTTGGTTAAAAGAACAAGGCATCACAAAACTCGTTATCGCAGGGCTTGCGACGGATTATTGCGTGAAATTTACGGTCATCGATGCTCTTAAGCTTGGATTTGCGGTGAGCGTCATTACCGATGCTGTGCGCGGTGTTAATTTAACTCCCGGGGATAGCGAAAAAGCACTTGCTGAAATGACAATGGCGGGCGCGAGGCTGGTATCTACAAAATCTATATGCGAGATGGAAATATAAAAATATGCAGAGTTCTGAAAAATTCTTAGATTTACTGTTAGAGAGTGGAGCGCTTAAATTTGGTGAGTTCAAGACCAAATCGGGTCGGCTTTCACCGTATTTCTTTAATACCGGCAGTTTTGATCACGGGCGGATTCTTAGTGAAGTGGCCTCGTGTTATGCGGATTTAATTATCGAGTGTCTGCCAAAAGATCAAATTCACCTCTATGGCCCAGCCTACAAGGGTATTCCACTCGCAACCTCGATCGCTCAGGAGCTATCAAAAAGAACTGGCACGGATGTGCCGTTCACATTTAATCGTAAAGAAGCCAAGGACCACGGCGAGGGAGGAAGCTTCGTCGGCCGCGCCCTTACCAAAGATTCGCGTGTCATTGTTGTCGAAGATGTAATGACGGGTGGCACAAGTGTTCGCGAAACTTTGGCACTGCTAAGACCCATTGGCGCCAAGATCGCAGCGGTCGTTATCGGGGTTGATCGCGAAGAACGTGGGACTGGAACAAAAAAGGCGGCCTTAGAAATCACCGAAGAATTTGGTATTCCAGTTTTTACTATCTTAAAACTTCAGACCATCCTCGAATTACTCTGGAATAAGCCGCGGCAGGGGCGGGTCTGGGTGAACGATGAGATAAAACTCAAAGCCGAGGCATATCAGAAGCAGTTTGGTTGAAAAACTGCCTGACCGTTGCAGTGAAAATTGAAATTTAACGCGAAATCAACCATTTTACAGCCATATCCGCATGAATTTCAGTGGTGTCAAAAAAGTGAATGCTTTCCTTTTTTAGGTCCACTAAAAGCGGTAATTCGGTGCATCCAAGTATGACGCCTTCAGCACCCTCATCTATTAAACGCTGAGAAATAGTTCTAAGTGCGACTCTGGACTCATCCTTGACGATGCCGTGAATTAATTCTTTAAAAATAATTTCATTGATCTTTATGGCATCTGCCGTATTTGGCGTAATAGTTGAGATGCCTCGTTCTGCGTATTCAGCTTTAAAGAAAGGATCATTCATCGTATACCGAGTACCAAGCAGACCGACATGTTGAAAGTTCTTTTCGCGAATGGAATGAGCAGTTCCGTCGAAGATATTGAGGACCGGTATTTTTACGTGCTTAAGGATTTCGGTCAGCGTTTTGTGCATCGTGTTACTAGCAATCAGGAACGCGCTTGCTCCCGCCTGCTCTAACTTTTTGGCTTTCGCAGCCAATAAATTGCCTGCGAGGCCCCATTGGTTCTTGACTTGGAAATCGATGATTTCTTGGAAGTTGACGCTTGAAATCAGAATCTCTGCTGAATTCTGCCTGCCGCGATGGGCTTGAATTTTTTGATTGATCAGGCGGTAGTAATCTTGAGTGGACGCCCAACTCATTCCACCAATAATTCCTAAGGTCATCGTGGTTACATTTTCATAATCATCGCGATTTCCGCGTCAATGGCATCAGCCAGACTAGTTAACTGTTTTACTAAAGGGTTGTCCTTTGCCTTAGCAGCGATCTCTGCTGTTTTACGTTCCGCAGCAACTTCACTAGGTGTGCCAGTTATCTCAGCCAGAATTTCATTGTCTTTAGGTGCGGATTTTACGAGACGTAGTCCGTGACGTGCGACGCTAGTGGCTGCACCAGAAATTGTTTTAGTTTTTTGATAGCTCATACTCTTACCTCGGTTACGGAGTCTTCCTGACTTCCAGTATGCCTTAAGTTTCGGTCATCAAAGGCACAGCTTTAATATGAACGCATAGGCATTATTTGCATTGCGTCTTAAACCTTGCAGCTCAAGCCATTAACCTTATTTATGAAATATGAAAACCCCCTCGAAGATTAGTTTCGAGGGGGTTTTAAGCGACTCTTGTAAGTTCAAGGCTCGTCTTATTCTTTATTGCCTCTGGATTGCTCTTCACGGAACTTAGCCGATACTTGTTCTTGAATGTTGCTAGGTACTGGACGGTAACGAGCAAATTCCATCGAGAAGCCAGCTTTACCCTGAGTCTTCGAGCGAAGGTCGGTTGAGTAACCGAACATTTCGGACAACGGAACCTCTGCCAAAATAACGGCATAAGCATCACGCATATCAGAACCAAGAAGAATGCCGCGGCGGCTTGAAAGGTCGCCTTGTACTGGACCTTGGAAGTCGACCGGAGTCTCTACTTCAACACGCATAATCGGTTCAAGAAGCTGAGGCTTCGAAGCCAAGAAGGCTTCTTTGAACGCTT
>CAZUYQ010000003.1:18520-35257 GCA_964624705.1 uncultured Polynucleobacter sp. | reverse complement strand
TTGAAGGCCATTTCCGAGGAGTCGACTGGGTGGAAGCCACCGTCTGTAAGGTCAATTTGACAGCCGATAACTTGGCAACCAGCAAGTGGTCCTTTGTCGATCGCTTCTTTTAGACCTTTTTCAACACCTGGAATAAATTCTTTTGGAACCGATCCACCAACAGTTTTGTTGTTGAAGATAAAGGTTGCTTCTGAATCTTCCGGTAGCGGAGTCAAATCACCAACAATGTGCGCGTATTGACCAGAACCACCAGTTTGCTTCTTGTGCTTGTAGTCGAAGTGCGCCGCTTTGCCTGGAGCTTCGCGGTAGTTTACTTTCGGTTGACCAACAATTACTTCCGCTTTGTATTCACGCTTAATACGCTCGACGTAAATTTCAAGGTGAAGCTCGCCCATACCTTTGATGATCGTTTCGTTCGATTCTTCATCGACACGAACTCGGAAGGTTGGATCTTCTTTCATAAAGCGGTTTAGCGCTTTCGAAATCTTCACTAAGTCATCCTGTTTGGACGGCTTAATAGCAAGTTCAATAACTGGCTCAGGAACGAAGATCGATTCCATCGAAACGTTGATATTTTCGTCGCAGTAGGAGTCACCAGATGCGCAATCGACACCGACCATAGCGATAATGTCGCCGGCAGATGCTTCGGCAATTTCTTCTTTATCGTTTTAATGCAAACGGACGATACGGCCAATACGCTGCGACTTACCAACGCGTGGGTTAAAACAAGTATCGCCTTTCTTCAACGTGCCTTGATAAATACGGGTATACGTCAATTGACCGAATGTCTCGTCGACGATTTTAAATGCCATTGCGACTAATGGTTTTGTCGTATCAGAGTAAACTTCAATTTGTTCTTTTAGCTCATTGTCCATACCGTAGTAAGTACGGTCAAGTGGGCTTGGAAGATAATCTTCGACGCCATCAAGGAGTAGTTGAACACCTTTGTTTTTGTATGCAGATCCGCAGAAGACTGGAGTCAATTTACGAGTAATACAAGCGGTACGGATAGTCGCTTTGATTAAATCCACAGGCACGGCTTTTTCTTCGAGCATCAAGTTCATGATGTCGTCGTTGAACATGCTGACCGCATCAAGCATGATGTTGCGATATTCCTCTGCTTTTTCTTTATAATCGGCGGGAATAGCTTCTTCACGCAGGTTTTCGCCCTTGACGCCATCAAAGTAGTACGCCTTCATAGTGACGAGGTCGATAACGCCATTAAGGTCTGCCTCAAGGCCAATCGGTATTTGGATCATGACAGCATTGTGTTGCAGTTTATCGCGAAGAGCGGCAGTGACGCGGTATGGATCTGCACCCGAGCGGTCAAGCTTGTTAATAAAAGCAACGCAAGGCACGTTATAACGCTTCATCTGGCGGTCAACAGTGATGGACTGGGACTGAACCCCAGCAACACCGCAAAGAACCATGACAGCACCGTCAAGGACGCGTAGGGAACGTTCTACTTCTACAGTGAAGTCCACGTGTCCAGGGGTATCAATAATGTTAATGGTGATATCTTTCCAGCCTACGGTCGTCGCGGCCGAAGTAATGGTAATACCACGTTCTTTCTCAAGTTCCATGTGGTCCATGGTCGCGCCGTCACCACCGCCACGAACTTCTTCGATTTTGTGAATACGGCCTGTGTAAAACAGGATCCGCTCGGTTAGGGTCGTCTTACCCGAGTCAATGTGGGCGGAAATCCCGATGTTACGATAACGGTCAAGTTGCTTCTTTGCCATGAAATACCCTTCTCAAAAGCGGGGGTCAGATGAAGTTGAATTCATTAAAAATTAGGGGTTATTCTTTAACTGTCAGAGGTGCAAATATCAAGAACAATTGTGACTTTCGCTGAAAAATCATATTTTTACCATCCTAATTTAGGTTTTTTTATAAATTCTTATTAAACTTTTTAGAAATAAGCCGAAACCTAGCTTGGGTCCTCTTGAGATCCTTGGAGGTTAGAGATATGCAAAGCCCAACCCTTACCCTAGACGATACGGTTATCCCGACCGAACCGATTGCGGTGATGTCGTCTGGCGCCGATCCGGGGCAAGCAACCTATCTCGAGGCAGAATCGGAATTAGAAATTCCTCCTGCCGATGACCCAACAAACTTTTGGGACCACAGTCAAACTGTTGGTTCACAGTTGCATGACGGCCACAAATCAATGTTTGTGCAAGACGTGTTTATTACTAAGAAAGCTTCAACTTCGACATCTACCTTAGTGCTTGGCGGGTTTATTTTGGTGATTGCTGGCGGCTTTTTTTGGAATTTTGCAGTAAATCACGAATCTCCCAAACAAACCCTGACTCAGCTTTATCATTTCCTAACCGGAACACAAGCCGACGTGCGGGTCGTCGTCGCAAACAAAGTGCCGAAACGACCACCCATCAAATTAGCCGAAGTCCCTGCGCCTGCAGTGTTGGTGCATGCCATCACGCAAGTCGGCCAAACCTTCGAAAATCCTTATCTTCGATTAAAAAATGAATTGTCGGAAAAGCCACCGCGAAAGACTGCTATCTTACACGCGAAAGAAGAGAACCAGTGGCGTACAGGTCTTGAAAACCCGTTCTATTATCAACGCTACAAGACGGTTCTCGATATTGTGGCTGCAAGAAAATACGGCTCCGAAGCGATTCTTCGCGATGCACTCCAGACTGGAAAATTCTGGATGCGCATGCAGGCAGTCATAGGACTTGCAGATATGGGTTATGAAATAAAAAAAGAAGATATCAAGATGGCTTTAGGTGATGCTCACCGTGAACTCCGTTCCCGGTATTTTGCTCGTTTTGAGCAAGGCCCTTGTGGGGTAGGCTGTCTATTTATTGCTCGCGGAGTCTTAAGTGAGCTTGATAGCACTGGGCGCTTACAGATTCTAAAAGTCATAGCGAAAGATAACTCGATGATGACCGCCGACTATATGGTAGCTGCGAGCTTTGATCGCGAAAAAGCTGTCCGAGATTTTGCGATAGAGTGGTTATTAAAAAATCCAGTCGAAGAATCTGATTGGTGGCGGGTCTTTGATATCATCGCCACCGAACCACCCGTAGACCAGAATCTTGATACGAACCTAAACTCACTGGGACCGACGTTCCAAGGCTAACCGACAAGATTAGTTTTTATCAAGGCAGCGAGCATTTGCTGGCAGTTTAAATGTTGGAGCAGCCGCGCTAGTGGTTTTCGTTTTTACGCCCATCCATTCATTGCTGAAAATTCGCGTCCAGCCCGCGTAAGAAACATCACCACATCGGCCCTCATATAAGGCAATTCCTGCAGCTGCGACAGCCGCTGCGGTGGAAGATCCCGCGAATGTAAGTCCATTGTCGAATGTTAAAACCGACGGAGCTAGTACTTCTGGCTTATGATTGGATGATCCATTGACCGTACCCGACGATGAAAAGTCGACGTCCGATGCACCGACGGTTAGCACGGTTGGATTATCTGCAGGAATCATCACGGAAGCTTCTGGAGTTTGGTCAATAAATATCAGATCGCGACCATCGGCGCCAATACGGAGACGCGACTGTGCATTGAACGCAGTTGGTCGTGGAGACGTTATTCGCAAGTAATAAACTCCTGGTTCTAACATCGCCGAAAATTGTTCACGAGCATAGGCAGAATACCCAGCATTTGTACCATGATCCTGCCCATCTTGAATGAGTTGTCCCGATGTAATTTGTTTATGCGAAGAATCCTCAAGGAACAAATCTAGGTCTTGATTTGTCTTGTAGGTCTTATCTTCACCGAAATCATTCCAGGCGAGAGTAATCTTGGTTAATGTCTGGGGAGAGTTGACCGTGAAACGCAGATAGCGGCCCTCATGCGGTAATGTCACCTCGCCCCGAGCGTTAAATTTAATTAGGTTTTGCCAGGAAGTTTGTCCGTAATTACCGGCAGCATTGATCCAGAGGATTCCGCGACTTGTGACTTTATTGACAAGTCCATTGATAAATCCGCGCCCATCAAAATTTCCGCCGAATTCCCAAACCTGCGAGTAGAGAACAATGTCGACAGGAGAGGTAGTGACAGCGTCAACTGCGCCGGCAAGATTCGTATAGCCGTTGGTATTATATAGTTTCAAAATTGGCCCCGGCCTTGCGGGACTGTACACTCGGTTACCCGTGCAAAGGGCCCAAATGATTTCAGCTAGTTTAGTCCCATGTGCAGTGTCTAAAGCAGCATTTGCGGGTGCCTTCTCAACTGTTAATGTCGGCGGTAAACGAACGCCTTTCGAATCTTCCAGTCCGGAAAAACCATTGTCAAAAATCGCTATGGTTTTCCCTGAGCAATTGGCGCCTGAGGAATACCAGCTGCTTGAACCTATAAGCTGAATCAACTCGTCAAGATTTGTAATCGAAGCTTTATTGACCGATCCCATTTCATCTGGCGCGCCTCCAGCGGGAACCGGTGCGGCGGTCGGGGCAGAGGGAATAGGGGAATTATGGACGGAATCCTCTTCCTTATGCCAGGGCGAGGTTTTGCCGCAGCCTACTAACATTCTGCAAGTTATAAGAACTATAAACATACAGCTGATTTTAAGCTTAGTTTGCATATCATAGATCTCCGGATTTAGGAGATAATCTATAACATGTAAATTATAAAATCAACTTTATTATAATTATTTTAAAACTATATTATAATTTTAAGAGCCGCCCTTATCGCCACCATTGCCCCCGCCGCCGGGCTCCTTCGGAGCTGATCCCCCTTTAAAATCAGTAACATACCAACCTGTACCTTTCAGCGAAAACGACGAACGCGACAGTTGCTTTTCCATTGGTCCGGCTCCACATTTCTCGCAAGTCGCCGGTGCAGGGTCGGAAATTTTCTGCATGACTTCGATCGTGACACCGCATTTTTCGCAACGATATTCATAGATTGGCATCTGAAAGACTCTCCAGTAACAGTTGGGCCGCAAGTATAGGAATATAAAGATATACGATGAAAGCGATATCTAACAAGAGATTTGCAAGCAACCGCCTCCCAGCTAAGCGGAGGTACGATCCAGTTGTTTTCAGGGTGTCTGAAATCGGTTAGACTTTCTACGTAATTTGCCCCAAAGCTGACAGGATCGTTGACGATGAGACACCGTGATCAGTATAAATTATATGCAGCTGTGGCCTGGCATTGGCTGGGTGTGTGGAGTCATGCTCTTTTTTCATATTTAGAAAGCGCCATCGCATCGATTGCCGCAAAGCTTGAATTTAAGAAGGTCTGGCTTAAATTCCAAATTATGGTCTTAAAGTACCGCAGATCACCTATAGCCCAACGAGTTGAATCTCTTTTGATGCGCCTTAAGTCGCGGACACTCTCTCATTTATATGCTGCTTTGAAACGCTGGGATGATTGGATTACGCGGCAGCCTTTACGCAAGAAAATCGCAATCGTATTGGCAACCAGTATTCTCTCGGCGTTTGCGGTTGCGGGTATTGCCTTGGTGAAGTTACGTGATTTGAATGAGGGCGTGACTCAGATTGTTGACTCGACTTCAAAGCGTATTCGCCTCAGCCTTGAACTCAGCAATGCACTGATTTCTGTCGACCGGGCCGAAAAAAATCTTATTGTTTCACAAACACCTGAAGACACGGCACATTTCCTGGATATTCTAAAAAAGTCCAATGTGGATGCGTCAAAGCGTATTCAAGAACTTGGCCTTCTATTGACCGGTCAGAACCGAGCTCGGATTGGTCGCATCTCGGAACAATTTGCGGAATATATACGTCTGCAGCATCAAATGGTTGAGCTTCTAAAACTCGATCAATCCTTAAAGTCACCTTCGGCAACTGGTAGCGTGCCAGTACCAACATTTGCGGAACTTAACCGGCTTATTACCAAGGTGCAGGGTATCTGCGAGGCGCGGGCGCGTACAGAAGTAACATTGAAGAGCGCCGCATGTTCGACGCTGACAGCAGAGGTTTTACGCATTGTTCGCGAAGTACGTTCATCAAGAGAAAACGTTATCTTGATGTATTCACGTGGCTACAAACCGAATAAGGTCCCGTTTGCCGAACGGATGAATGAACTTCATCTTCGTTTAGACGAATTAAAGCCGCTATTAAAAGAGAGTGACAGAGCGTGGTTGAATAACTTTTCCCAAGTGTTAAATAGCTGGCTGGTTTATCAATCTCAAGCAGCCTTGCCGTCGCGAGAATCTTCGACTGTCAAAGGCTTAAAGATTATCCGTAAACGTACGGCAGAACTTGAGCAAGCGACGGAGTCTCTCATTAATGAAATTGTTTTAACGAACGACCGCCACTTGCTTGATGTCCGCGAAGAAAGTGCTAGCCATTTCCGGCAGGGATTTTTCTTACTAGTGAGTTTAAGTCTTTTGTTCACCGCGATATCGACTCTGGTCGGATTTCAGGTATTGCGTGGCATTCGTTTTAAACTGGAACAATTTAGCGGTATGTCGCGCCGGATTGCTGAAGGTGATCTTGATGTCCGTGCTGAAGTCTTACCTGCCGATGAATTTGGCCAGTTAGCATTGTCTTTGAATCGGATGACCGAGAAGCTTAATGCGTCGACCACAGCTCTGGCATTAGCTAAAGAAGAGGCGGAATCGGCAAATAGAGCCAAGAGTGATTTTCTAGCAAATATGAGCCACGAGATTCGGACGCCGATGAATGGTGTGATCGGTATGACGGATTTATTGATCTGTACTAATTTAACGCAGCAGCAGGCTGAGTATGTTTATTGTATTCGCTCGTCTGGAGAGAACCTCGTTACGTTTGTGAATGATATTTTGGATTTCTCGAAAATTGAGGCGGGTAAGCTCGAAATCGAAAGCATTCCATTTAATTTGAACCTTGTGGTGAGAGACGCTTTGGCTTTGATGAAGCCAAACGCCCTAGAGAAAAAATTAGCTCTCGATTATGTGGTGGATTCTGCGGTTCCTCGGACTCTTATCGGTGATCCAACGAGATTGCGTCAGATTATTTTAAATCTAGTTGGTAATGCGATTAAATTTACAAATGAAGGAAGTGTTTCTGTAAAAGTGACGCTTGTGGACTCTCATCCGACACAGGCCAGTTCTGGGCGCTGTTTTGTTCAGTTTGCAGTGATCGATACCGGAATTGGCATGGACAAAGATCATGCTGATAAAATCTTTAATCCATTTACCCAGGCCGATTCTTCCACGACAAGGCGCTATGGTGGAACAGGGCTTGGATTATCCATCACGGAAACCCTAACGAGGTTGATGGGCGGAGAAATTTCGGTTACGAGCCAGCCAGAAAAAGGCAGTGTTTTTACATTCACAATAGAATTCCCAATCGCACAATCCTCAGACCAAGGCGCCCATGCTCATCCTGATATCACGCATCCTATAACGGCGCAAACTCACATGAATGAGAATCGTGGAACTGTGCTGGTCGCGGATGATAATCGAGTCAATCAGATTGTTACTGCGGCCTTATTAGAAAAATGTGGATTTAAGGCAGATATTGTTTCAGACGGTAAAGAAGCTGTTGCGAAGGCAGCAGTGGGAACCTATGCTTTGGTGTTAATGGATTGCCAAATGCCGATTATGGATGGCTATGCCGCCTCAACCGCGATCCGGGAGATGGAAAGCGAGCCGTCCCGGCATGTGCCGATTATTGCATTAACCGCGAGCGCTTTAAAGGGCGAACGAGAAAAATGCTTGGCTGCAAAAATGGATGATTATTTAGCGAAACCGCTTACTTTGGAGTCACTGCACAATATGCTGAATAAGTGGAATCCGAACCCGACTCATAGTATCTTGCAGTGATAAGAGTATCGTTGAATTTAGATGGGAGTCTGACTCTCTTTAAGGAATTATGAGTTTTAACCCTCACCATGTTTGTTCATTAATTTTGCTGATCACGTTCGGTCTAGGATTATGCCCAGCTTGTGTTTCATCGCAGGGCCAGCGTCAGGGCCAAAAGCAAACAGAAGGCAATACAGCAGCCGATTTAAAGCAAATGTCTTTGAAGCAGCTCGCGACTCGGGTCGAAGAGTCCAATGACAAAAGTGTCGATATTGCTGCTATTTTAACCCAACGAGGAGAATGGAAAGAGGCTGCGCAACTAGTTATTAGCCGGCTGAATCAGCAGCGTCCTCCACGCGATAAGAAAGCCGCTCGTCTAATTGGTTTATTCGCAACAAGTCCTAGCCATATCGCTGTTCAAGTGTTTGAAAGCGTGGACGACAATGCAAAATCAGAAACTATGAAAGCAGCATGGTTATTGGCCGCTGCGAATCCATCGCCAAAGATGGCGACAGCAGTTTCCAAGCGGCTCAGCCGCAAAATCGCTGCGTCTAAAAACCCTTCCAGTGTGATGGGACCGACCATTGCTAAAGCGTTGGCTGCAAATAATATTGTTGAGTCTTATACGCTTGTCCGGACAAGTCTCAATCAATCCGACAATCCTGAATACGTTCGCGCTATGGCAAATCTTGAACCTGCACATGCTTCAGAAGATTTTGCAACATATCTTGCAAAAATCCCAGTGAATGAGATCTATAGCGGCAATTTCTTGCACTCGAATACGCACACTGTGCGGGATATTTTGCATCATTTAGAACAAAACCCGCCCGCAATTCATCATCCGAATTTTGAGCATTTATTCTTTTTTGCGGTTTCTAAAGATAAGGAAGTTGCGGCTTCAGCCAATGCAGTTCTGGACCGGGTTATGCCAAATCATGAAGAACAGATGGCTTTGGTTCTGACTCAGCTTTCTGTCGATGTTCAAAACGCATACATAGAGCGGCACAAAAATCCAATGAATCATTCTCAATCGGTATTTATGGAGTCAGTAAAGAAAAATCAGAAGTTTTAGTTTTAAGAATCGAAAGTTGCTGCGATCTCTTTAACAAGAAATTCAATCGCGGCAACTTTTCTGGTTTCGACACGCCTTATGACGCAGATCTCATCGCGGAAAACAGGAGCACCTTTTACGCGTATCAATGGTTGACGCGCTCGCCCGGCGACGCGAGATGGTAGAATTCCAACTCCAGCTCCCGCGGCCGTAAGATCAGCTATGACTTCAAGGCTGCCCGAGGTTAAGGTTCGCGATAAATCATAAGTGTCACCGCGCAGTTTTTTCATAAGTGATTGTGACTGCGATAAATCTGGATCGCAGATGAGCACTTCAGATTCTAGAGATGATTTTTCGCGACTAGCACGTTTCTGCGAAATCCAAAATGTTACCTCATCGTCAGCAACTTTTTGAATAATTAAATCCGGATGGCGAACCGGGTTAACCACAATCCCAACATCAATGCGCGAACTAATGACGCTTTCGGTAATCTTTCGTGATAAATCATGGACCAGTTGGATTTCAAGGCGAGGGTGTTTCTTAAGTGCAGCGGGCAAAAAGCCACTTAAAGAATACAAGGCAACCGATGGATGGCAGCCGATGATATAGCGTCCGCGAATCTCGTGCATCGACGCAACTGATTTTGTCCGAATTGAGTCCCAGGTTTCAATCAAAGCTCTAGCATGGACCAGTAACTCCTTACCGGCAGGGGTTAAAGTCACACCGCGCTTATGCCTCACAAACACAGGTTCTCCGATCGCATGTTCGATGCGGATAACGGCCTGAGAGAGTGAAGGCTGGGAAATCGCCAACCTTTCGGCGGCGCGAGATACGTTTTCAGTGGCAGCAATTTCGATAAAATAACCGAGATCGGCAGCAGATATCATATGGTTTCATCCTTATATCTATTCGTCATGTTGAGCATCGAACGGATTTTTGCGATTCCGAGGCCGCGTGTCTCATTATTCTTCTATTTTTTGTCATAACTATTGTCTATCGTAAACATAATTATGAATTATTTTATTTATGAATAAGAGTTGTGACATGATCTATTTCGAGTAAAACTTAAACGACACCGAGTACGTTAGGAGACGAACCCATGAACGGAAAAATTCAATCACGACGAGCCATGATGAAACAAGTTGGCGTAGCAAGCACCGGAATGCTTGTGGGCGGAGCACTTTTGACCTCCATAGCTAAGGCTGCTGGTCTAGGTTCAGCAACTCCGGCGCAAACCGAAGGACCATTTTATCCCGTCCGCGACCAAGTTGACAAAGATGCAGATATGACAAAAGTCACGGGTCATATAAAGTCTGCTCTTGGAGAACGGGTTTTACTAAAAGGAAAAGTAGTCGACGCTCAAACGGGGACCCCATTAGTTGGGGCGTTGGTGGAATTTTGGCAGGCATGTGCGTCCGGGCGTTACAACCACCCAGCCGACACCAATACTGCCCCGATCGACCCAGATTTCCAGTATTGGGCGCAAGTGCGTACCGATAAAAACGGTTTATTTAGCTTACTAACGATCAAACCGGGTGCATATCCTGCCGATGTGGATTGGGTGCGTCCAGCGCATATTCACGTAAAAGTTCATCAAGCGGGCTACCCTTCGCTAACAACTCAGCTCTACTTTAAAGGCGATCCTTACAACGCTACAGATAAAATTCTGCAAAATGTGCCCGCGCATCTCAGAGATTTAGTCATCGTCGATTTTTCAGCAGCTGATTCAGGCGAAGATATTTTGACCGGTGATTGGGTCATCTCTATCAAGAAATTTTCAGGAATGGCGAGGATTCAAGCCTCAGTGACTGCCACTCCCGCAATTGATGACTAGAAATCGTATTTTGAAAGCTCTTTTAGCCAAATTGACGGGGATACAGGTCGAAAAAGTTTGCTCATTTTGTGTTCATTGGTACACTGAACCGAGTAGATTTAGGAGATCTTTATGGAAGCGAATCCTCGGAAGGAATCGTTACAGGGCGCTTACACATCGCGACTTATAAATGGTCGGCTGCGACATTTAGACGTCGATGATATCTATTTGCTGATGCTTCTAGGCGAAGGCAAGAAACTCGCCGATGTCGCACGGGCTCTGAGTTTATCTCAACCAGCCATTACGCAGCGTGTCCATAAGATAGAACAAACGCTAAGTATTTCGATTATGGAGCGTAGTTCTCGTGGTACGCGTTTGACGGAAATTGGCCTGGCCATATGCCGCCGTGCTGGCGATGCCATGGTTCAGCTCGAGAAGTTTTTTGATGATATTCCTCGTAGTGGTTTCGCCGTAGCCGTGACGGGCGCGTGGTCAGCTTGGCTTATGGCTGCTGCGGTCACAGCTATTCCCGATCAATGGAATGGGATCGATGTAGAATATATTAGTCCCGAAATTTTACGAAAGGGAAGCCGCGTAGGGGAGGAATTCACAAACGTTGTTGTCACGATGCATCGGCCTTTAGATGCAACGATTCCTCCTGGATTTGTTTGCGTTGCGAATATTAGTCGACCCCTTGTGCTGTGGGGGCGGCCTGGACTTGATTTCTTAAATGCGAAATCTCCGCTACCTTTAATTGAAGTCTCGCGTGACGAAGCGTTATTATCGCCTCAACAACGCGAGTTTTTAGAATCGCAGCAATCATCTATCCGTGGCATTCGTTTTGCGGGGACCGTGGCAGGAGCAGCAAAAATGGCCGCGAAAGGTCATGGACTTTTAGTGGCACCACAAAATGAATCGGAATTAGGTTTAGGACTCAGTCAGATATTTCCTGAAATGGCAATTGGATCCGTAGATTTTAATCTCATGACTGATGACAGCACAGTAGTGTGCGACCTTATTAAACAACTGATTGCAGCCTTAGGCTAATCTCAATTTTCCAGCAGAGTATCTTTTTAAAAAAAGTGGCCAGAACTAATGTTCTGGCCACTTTGTGTGCATGAAAATGGAAGGAAACAAAGAAACAATCAGATTACGAACTCAGCCAAAGGCGCTGTCGACACGCTGTTTAAGTTCTTGCCCAGTTTTCCAAAATGGTAAACGTTTGGGTGGGACTGTGATTTTCTCACCGGTCTTAGGATTACGGCCTTCATAGGTTTTGTATTCGCGCACTGTAAAAGCGCCAAAACCACGAATTTCTACACGATCACCACGGCACAAGGTTTCAGCTACTGAGTTGAAGAAAAGATCAACGACCTCTTCAGCTTTTGCTAGGGTGATGTCTGCACGCTCTGCTAAACTTTCGACCAACTCTGACTTTACCATGCGACGGTGCCTCCTTCCGTGAGGGGAACGTTGGGTCAATGGCCCAAACGCTAGATCTGCATTACTTCTGTAATTGTAGCAGGTTCCAGGTTTGAATTGCAAGTGTCGCCTTGAAACTTCTTTTATAATAAATTCTATTCTTGAAGGTAGCGCATTCTGCGGATGACAGGTGGGTGCTCCTCAATGCAAAATAGCGAACATCCTGATTCTTTATGGGGAGTTTGGCAATATGACCAAGATGGAAGTGATTCCGTTTGAAAAACCGATCGCAGACCTTGAATCGCGCATTGATGACTTAAAACGCCTCGCGACGACGCAGTTAACCAATATGGATACCGAGGTTGAAGAGCTTGAAGCGAAAGCTCAGGCCCTTAGAACAGAAATGTTTTCTCGGCTAACACCCTATGAAAGTACCCAAATAGCAAGGCATCCACGCCGTCCTAGTACGCTTGAGCTTATCGATAGCATGATGACAGGGTTTATTGAGTTACACGGTGATCGCAATTTTTTGGATGATAAGTCGGTTGTCGGTGGCTTAGCGCGTATCGATGATATCCCGGTAGTTGTAATTGGGCATCAAAAAGGTCGCGGGACCAAGGATAATATTTTCCGAAATTTTGGTATGCCACGCCCTGAAGGATACCGCAAAGCCTTGCGACTTATGAATTTGGCAGAACGTTTTCGCTTACCGATCGTGACCTTTATTGATACGCCGGGTGCTTACCCCGGTATTGATGCCGAGGAACGAGGCCAATCTGAGGCTATTGCTAAAAATATTTTAGTGATGACTAGGCTTCGTGTGCCGATCGTTTCGGTAGTTGTGGGTGAGGGGGGATCAGGTGGCGCGCTCGCCATTGCTGTTGCAAATCGTATTTTTATGCTGGAACACGGGGTGTACTCCGTGATTTCACCTGAAGGCTGCGCAAGTATTTTGATGAAAGACGCAGGTCAGGCACATCGAGCTGCAGACATGCTGAAAATTACCGCGAGAAATGCACTCCGTTTTGGGATCGTTGATGGCATTATACCGGAACCAGAGGGTGGGGCGCACCGAGATTTATCTTTGGTTTCGGATCGTATTAAAGCGGTCGTCGTAAACTCGCTAAGAGAACTTATGGAGAAATCCCCGGACGCTCTTAAAGAAGAACGATTTCAAAAATACATACAAATGGGTTCTGTTGCCGAGGTTGAACCTTAAAACCTATGACAATTCTTATAAATGATGTTGAAGAAGTCGTTGCGATTTTTCCGCAAAAAATTATTCCTCGTGTATTCCAGCTTACGTTGCCATCTGACAAATCAATAACTCATCGCGCAATTTTTTTTGCAGGGATGGCAGCAGGTCAATCGACAATTACAAACCCATCTGTGGGTGCTGATTGCCTTGCCAGTTTAAATGCAATGGAAGTGATGGGTGTTCATATCGACCACGGTAAGCAAGACAATAAGATTGTTTGGCGAATTCGGTCCAATGGTGTCGCCTCGTGGCAACCCCCGCAACATGTCGTCGATGCTCAAAACAGCGGAACGACAGCAAGACTATTAATTGGTGTTGGGTCAGCAAGAGCTGGACTCGAGTTTGATGTTAGAGGCGACCAAAGTCTTTCGCGGCGACCTATGGATCGCATTATTAAACCTTTGCGGGAAGTGGGAGCAGTGCTTTCTGGTAAGGACGATGGGTCGTTTTTGCCAGTGCATGTTGAGGGTCAACAATTAGCTGCGTTTGAAATCGAGACGCAGGTGAATAGCGCTCAAGTTAAATCAGCTTTATTATTGGCGGCCGCGTCCGCTATTGGCAAAAGTGTGATTATTGCTCCCTCTGGATCGAGAGATCACACCGAGCGGATGATGGTGGCCCTAGGAGCCTCGCTTGAAATTCATAAAGATGGCGAGCGGACTCGATTTTCAATGAAAGGTCCATGGAAGCCGGATCCGTTTATTGCCAATATTCCCGGTGATCCTTCGTCATTAACATTTTTTGCAGTTTTGGCTTTTATTCACCCAGGCCTCGTTATTCGTGTCTCTCGTGTTTTAGGTAATCCTGGACGCCTGCACTATTTAAGTTTACTTGCTCGCATGGGACTGCAAGTTCAGATTACGCCCCATATTGGGCCGTCGTGCCTCGGTGAAGAGTTGGTAGACATCTCACTTGAGAGAACCGGCGATATGCGTCCGTTGCACTTACTTTCGAGCGAAGTCCCCGCAGTGATTGATGAAATTCCAGCGTTAGCAATAGCTTGTGCACTTTGCCCGGGGTCATCGATCTTCGAAGGCCTTAGCGAGTTACGCGTTAAGGAATCTGATCGTTTGGGCCAGATCCATCAACTTTTAGAGCTTGCAGGAGTCGCCGCTAAGGTTGAAAGCGATCATCTGTATATTCAGGGGAAAGCTGAAGTTAAAGGTTTTGACTATGTATCTGACGATCATCGAATGGTCATGGCAGCATCTATACTAGCGCTTTCTGCTAATAAAATATGCAATGTTGGGTCCTATCAAGCCCCTGCCGTAAGTTTTCCTTTCTTTTTTGAAACGCTCCGTCAATTATACGCATGAGTATTCGTATCCATATTCAAGTCTCCAGGCTATCAAAGGTTTAAACGCCACATGAGTGAAAAATCGCGCCCTAAAATTGTTGCCGTTGATGGCCCAGCAGGTTCTGGAAAAAGCAGTATATGTGCGACAGTCTGCCGCGATATTGGCTGGTCTTACGTTAATACGGGAGCTCTTTACCGGGCGGTAGGGCTGTTAGCTCATGACCGGGGTATTCCCCTCGTGGATGGACCGGAGTTACGGCAGTTAGTGGAAGAGTTTAATCAACGAGCTCGTTGGGTGCATGCGACCGAACAATTGTATGTCGGCAATCAAGATATGACGCCTCGCTTGGGCTCTGTCGAAGCTGGAACCGGCGCAAGCGCTGTTGCGAAAATGCCTTTGGTACGAGATGCGCTTATGGCTCTGCAACGGCGGCTTAGTTTATCTGCTCCCCAAGGCGCCATGGTAGACGGCCGCGATATTGGTACTGTCATTTTTCCAGACGCAGATCTTAAAATTTTTATGACTGCGAGCCTGGAACAGCGGGCATTAAGACGTTTGAAGCAATTGGAGCGGAGCGGTGGTGCAAGCCATCTTTCGGCGCAAGAAATTATGCAAGCGATCGAATCTCGCGATATTCAAGATTCTCAGCGAGACACTGCACCTATGAAACAGGCTGATGATGCCGTCTTGTTTGATACGTCCCATATGAATGTCGATGAGGCGATTACAAATTTAAAAGATTTATTGAGATGTAAGGGCCTGATCTAGTGGCTTTTTATATGCTAGTCCGATCTAGAGCCGAAGAATTGACTGTCATTCTGAGCCAGAGGCCAAGAATTCGTATTTACGACCACGTTTCTATTTTTTCTTAGCTCTAAGCCGAGAGTTCTTAGCTCTAAATGCAGTCACCGCTGGTTGCTGAACTACTGCCTGGAACATTGGCTTGCGATTTCTTGCTTTATTATGGCGTTGTTTAAATACGGTTTGGTTTTGCTCTAACAGCGACTGAATGGATTCAGTCATTTTGCTTAAGATCTCAGAATTTTTTAGCATTGCAATTTCTAATTGCGATTGTCTTGATAAGACCCGCTCCATTTTTTCTGAAACCTCGGCTAATCGCAAGGATACAGCCGCTGCAGCTGTTTCAATGCCATCGAGGCGAATGTCGACAGTGTTCCACTGAGTTCCCGCGATACTTGTTTGACGGTCAAAGTCTTCTTTGAGTTCTCTGAATGATTTCGTCGCAATTGCGTGCAAGGATTCAAATGTTGAATTAGTTTCATGCCGCATCCCGCTTACTTGTTCTATGAGCGAGGAAAACGAAGCTTCAGTGGCAGCATGAATTTTGTCGGCAAGTCCTGCTTCTAGTGTTCCTTTAAATGATTCATTGGCGGCTTCAACTACTTGCGCGATCTGCGAACCTTGGGATTGCAAGGCATCCACAGCCTCTTTAATGGCGGAGGACGACCTTTGATGGCTGGCAGTGGCTCTCGTCCAAGTTAAATAGGCTTCGACGTCTTCCGAGCGATAAATCGGTCTGACATAACGATCGATGCGGATACGCCCCACTCGTAATTCTTTACCTGAAATTTGGGTTAAGCGGGAGCGCTTAATATTTAGTCTTTGCATTGTTTGATCAGCATCAAGGTCAAATTCAGCAAACCATGGTTCGTCGCCACGAAGCCATACAATCATCGGTAATTCGGTGTGGGTTTTACTGCTTTCAGCATCTTGATCAGTCCAGGTTGTACCCGATGCCCCCATTCGAGTGTCAGGGGAGCCTTGGTCTGTTAGGAGGAAAATGCCCTTTTCAGACTCGTTTGTTGATAAAAGATTCGGTCCATTCTGAAGAATGGTTTCGGAAAGTTGTTTGTGTTCTTGGCTAGAAGTATTCTCATCTGCAATTGAGGTCATGGCGTCTTCTTTTCCAGTGTGTTTGGGCTCGCAATGACGACCCGGCGAGCGTCGTAATTCCATTCACCGAGACCTTTAAAGACTGCTAAACGTTCGGGTGCGACAACGTTCTCAAAAAATAAGCGGAATCCCATAACATGTTCACCCTCGCTAAATTTGGTCACGTCAAAATAGACACCTAAATTTACCGGACTTTTACCAAGTGGCGCAACATCATCATTGCTGCGATCCTTCATTTCTCTTGAAGTTTTCTCT
>CAZUYQ010000003.1:8801-18510 GCA_964624705.1 uncultured Polynucleobacter sp. | reverse complement strand
GGTGCAACGCCATCTTTTTGCAGGTCCTTGGAGGGAGTGATCTCCATATAAATACTGCGTCCCTGGCCTTGAGCGCTGATCCAGTATAAGCCATCAGTCGCTTTAGTGTCCTGTTTTTTACCTAAAACACGGTCAAAGAAATTACGTCCATTTTGCAGAAGAACCGATGCATTTGGTTCATAGGCACTCATGTTGGTTTCGATATTATAGTCTTTAGGATTATCTCGCAGGGCGAGTCCGTAATACATGCCACTGCCGGTATTCAGAGATCTATGACCATCTATAGGATTATAAATGACAGCCGGAAGATAAACAGCGTTACTAAAAAAGGATATTTCTGTGTACATCCCTAATTCTATTTTCAGACTCAAAAGGCGATAAAAGAATGAAACGCGGACAATAGATCGAATGGGGCCGGTACGCCAGGCCTCGAGTTCGGAATCAATGGAGCGATGATTAGCCTCTACGGTAACGAAGTACTTTAAGTCTCCCTTCATATAGAAGGTCGTCGAATCAAGTACTGGCTCGTACTCGATCGGGTCTTTGGTGTTTTTGGCCACTTCAACACTGCGAGCGACGAGCCAGTTTTTTTGATCAAACTGGTATTTGTATTTCGAAGTATGAACCAACGCTTCATTTCGGTTGAAAATCACGTATTTTTTGGTTGAGAGCGGTGGCGGATTGCTAAAGTAAATACCGATATAAACAGCACCCATTTGCGGACCCATGGGATTTGCGACAGGATGACTTATTTTCACTTCGTAGATGATACTAGGCGCTGTGGTTGGCCACCTGGTCGGTTCAACTACTGGTCCGACATCGTCGCCCATAAAACTTAATTCATCTTGGAGATCGAAAATTCCATTACCGGTGTTTGCAGTGGTATCTTTGCCTTGATCTAAAACATAGTCGTGGTCAGCATTAATTTCATCAATTTGAAATGGAATCACTGAGGCCAATCCGGAGGCATCAGTTCTAAATAAACGATAGGTAGCAATCGGAAAACGAGCCGCATTAGCGACTTGTTTGCCGGTAATTACGACAGGAGCCGTGTGTAGACGCTGTGCAGTCGCAGCCTC
Source organism: uncultured Polynucleobacter sp. (assembly GCA_964624705.1). Lineage (GTDB taxonomy): Bacteria > Bdellovibrionota_B > Oligoflexia > Oligoflexales > RGVZ01 > CAMDKS01. The sequence goes on along the minus strand of CAZUYQ010000003.1, from coordinate 17,431 downwards.
AGGAATAAACCCTAAGAATACGACAATCGGCCAAAACAACATTGCTATGCGCTTTTGCGACACAGATCTATCCCTTGCATTGACAGGTGATGTTAAGACAATATACCCGAAACTGCCTGAACCGTTAAGAGGAGATCGGGGTGCACCAAAGGAATATTTTTTATATGCTGCTTCTTTCTATGGCAGGCCTGTGGCAAACGCCAGTATTGGCCGAGATGGTAAAGAAGAAACGCAAGGCTCCTTTGGTTCAGCAGGAGTTGATGTCAAAAGCGCAGTACGTTTTAACAGTGAACTGCCAAGTCATTCGTAGTCGCGCCCAGTCGTCATTAGCCGGGACCATTACGGAAAACTATCAGATGAATTGGAGCGTTTCTGTTTTGGACCAAAGAATTCATATTGAGTCCATCTATGGGGTTGTGGATGCACATTGGCAGCCGGACGCGAGCCAGGCACGGCTTGGTAGTATGATCCTGATGAGGAGTGAATTGGTTAAACTATTAGGTCTTGAACAAGAACTGCCGCAAGATAGCCTTCTTTGGCATGCTGAGGCACCCATCATGTTACCAGTTATTGAGCGTAGTAATCGTGGTATCGAACAGGTTTTGCGCCATGCAGATGACAACGGAATGCTCATTGTTCGGATGGCAGTTCGAATCTGAATTTACTTTTTCTTGTTATTTAAAATTGGGAGCATTTCAAAATGGCCATAGGTCCTGTCCGTAAATTTCTGACTCATCATTATCGGCATTTTAACAGTGCGAGCTTAATTGATGCTGCAAACGCCTACGAACGTCATATCGACGACGGAAATAAAATGATGATTTGTCTTGCAGGCGCTATGAGTACCGCGGAGTTGGGACTATCGCTAGCTGAGATGATTCGCAAAGATAAGGTGCATGCTATTTCTTGCACCGGCGCAAATCTTGAAGAAGATGTTTATAATTTAGTCGCTCATGATGAGTACTGTCGGATTCCTGATTGGCGGAGTCTTACAGCCAAAGAAGAAACAAAACTTTACAATAAGGGCTTCAATCGAGTCACCGATACCTGCATTCCTGAAGAAGCGGCCATGAGAAAAATTGAACGTCTTATGTGGCAGGAGTGGGCATCGGCCGAAGCAAAAGGCGAAAGCAATCCACCTCATGAATATTTTTGGCGACTGTTTGCAAAAAAAGAATTCGTGAAACAATTTCAGATTGATAAAAAAGCCAGTTGGCTATTTGCGGCATGGGAGAAAAATATCCCCGTTTTTACCCCAGGCTGGGAAGACTCGACGCTTGCAAATATGTTTGCGGCCGCATGCATAAGTAAGAAAGTAAAATCACACACGACGGTTCACAGTGGGATCCAAACCATGATGCGACTTGCCGAGTGGTACACGATCGCATCTAAAAAATCTTCTATTGGTATGTTCCAAATCGGCGGCGGTATCTCGGGCGATTTCCCAATCTGTGTCGTTCCGATGTTGCATCAGGATTTGAAGCGAAAAGTGCGCAGATGGGGTTATTTCTGCCAAATCAGTGATTCTACCACCAGCTATGGATCTTACTCAGGTGCAGTGCCGAATGAAAAAATTACCTGGGGCAAACTTGAGGAAACGACCCCAAGGTTTATGATTGAGTCGGATGCGACGATTGTCGCACCCTTAGTTTTTGCCCATGTTCTAAATTGGTAAGACGAGCCACTTCAGTGTTTAAAGTGGCGCAGTCCTGAAACCATCATTACGATGCCATGCTCGTTAGCGGCATCAATACTTTCTTGATCGCGAACCGAACCACCTGGGTGAACAATTGCTGAGATGCCAGCATTTACCAGTAAATCAACGGTATCTCTGAACGGAAAGAATGCATCGGACGCGGCGACGGCACCACGGGGGCTATGACTTAATTCGCGGGTTTTTTCGATGGCAATTCGTGCCGAATCAACACGACTCATTTGTCCTGCACCGATACCAATTGATTGATTGTTTCTTGTCAATACAATGGCATTGGACTTCACGTGTCGGCAAAGTGTCATTGCGAAAGCGAGCTCTTCCAACTGTATTTTTGACGGAACAGCTTTTGAAACGCATCGCCAGGTTTTGGGATCCAACTTCACGCGATCAGGTGATTGCATGAGGATGCCTCCGGCCACAGACCGCAGCATCCAAGAGTCGGTTTGCCCTGTCGGGAGAACAATATCGCTTGCGACGACACGGAGGTTTTTCTTGGCAGAAAAAACTTTAAGCGCAGCTTCAGTAAATTTCGGAGCGATGACGCATTCCAGAAAAATTTCAGCAATCCCACGAGCTGCGTCTTCGTCGATTGTAATATTACTTGCAACGATGCCGCCAAACGCACATTTGGGATCAGCACTCAACGCGATTGTAAATAATTCCTGAGCAGTTGCTCCCGCCTTTGCTGCAGTTCCGCATGGATTTGTGTGCTTTATAATTGTGATTGCGGGAATAGGCGCAAGATCGGCAACGATAGCTGCGGCTGCGTCAAGATCGACCAAATTATTATAGGATAATTCCTTGCCTTGGACGATGTTGGCAGCACAAAGACCTTTTCGCGTATTTGTTACAGAGTATAGTCCGGCAATTTGATGGCTATTCTCGCCGTAGCGCAGTGCCTGGCATAGTTCTAATGATTGAGCTATCTGCGGTGGTAGTGGGGTGGGCGAGGACTCAGCCGTTGAGGGCCGTGCGACGATGTTACGATCATGTGTAAGTTCTTGTGCAATCATAGCGTCGTACTTAGCCGTTTGTTCGAAAACTTTTTTTGCTAATTGACGTCTCAAGTCAGTATTACTCGCCTGTGCTGGGCTGCGGAGCGCCTGAATGACTTGGTCGTAATCACCTGGATCTATCACAACATACACATGGGCGTGATTTTTTGCGGACGCTCGCAACATGGTTGGGCCACCGACATCGATGTGTTCGATCAACTTATGAACAGGCAAATTTTTACCGGCGGCCTGGCCCGCAAAATCGTATAAATTGACGGCGACAACATCAATCGGAGCAAAACCCAGGCGGGTCATATCTGCCAGATGAGAGAGATTGCTGCGGTCTGCAAGTAATCCACCATGAATTTTTGGATGCAGGGTTTTGACGCGACCATCAAGGCACTCGGGATGACCGGTAAAATCGGCTGCGTCGATCACATCAATATCATTTTCGCGAAGTAATTTAGAAGTCCCACCAGTTGAGATAATCTTAAAGCCGATCGTCACAAGATTTTTCGCAAAATCCGTAATTCCAGTTTTATCGGTTACAGAGAGAAGGGCGTAGCGTTGAGTCGAACTCATGAATTAATCCTCCGTTGGACGTAAATGTTTTAGATTTTCAATAAGTTGTTTTTCTGCACCGACCGGGATTGGTTCGTAAAAACGTTTGCCTCGTAGTTCTTTAGGTAAATAAGGCATTTTTTTGGCTCTTTCTAAGTCATCATGGGCGTAGGCATAACCTTTCGAATAGCCTGCGGCCTTCATCAGTTTCGTCGGCGCATTGCGCAGTTCCAGAGGGATTTCGAGTGGACCAGAATTTTGAACTTCAGAGAGGGCGTGATTGATCGCATTATAGGCGCGGTTACTTTTCGGTGACGATGCTAAATAGGTTGTGCATTGCGCAAGGGCAATTCTTGCTTCTGGCATTCCTAGAACTTCGACAGCTCGAAACGTGCTATCTGCCATCATCAAGGCCATGGGATTTGCATTGCCGATATCTTCACTTGCCGAAATAAGTAAGCGTCTTGCAATAAACAACGGGTCTTCACCAGATTCAATCATCCGTGCGAGATAGTAGATGGCGGCATCTGGGTGACTACCGCGAATCGATTTAATAAATGCAGAAATGGTATCGTAATGCTGATCGCCATCTTTGTCGTAGCGCATGGTGAAGGTAGTCGAGAGTTCTTTGATCGTCTCGCGTGTTATGTTTTTGCGAATGGCGGCGGCGGCCGATAGCAAATTGAGCCCTCGTCGTGCGTCACCCATTGCAGCCTGAGCAAGATAGTTTGCTGCCTCGTCTGTTATAGAAGTGTCGGGAAGTTTCTCACTTGCGGCCGCATGCAAAATCAATTTCACCAAAGCGTCTATGCTTAAAGGTTTAAATTGAAAAACCAGCGAGCGTGAGAGAATCGCATTAATGACCGAAAAAGAGGGGTTTTCTGTGGTTGCACCAATAAATCGGACGATCCCAGTTTCGAGACCCGGCAGCAAAACATCCTGTTGGTTACGGGAAAGTCGGTGAATCTCGTCGATAAAAAGCAGGATGGTTCTTTTCCCCTGCGATTTTGCTTCGAGAGAGGCATCCAGAGCTTGGCGGATATCTTTTACGCTCGCATGCACTGCCGATAAACTTATAAGCTCGCGTCCACTGGTTGCGCCGATAAGAGACGCTAAGGAGGTCTTCCCCGTGCCTGGGGGTCCCCAAAAGATCAGACTGTTAAAGGAATCTGCTACGACCATGCGACGCAATGGGGATGTCTCGGACCAAATCTCCTCTTGGCCAAACAACCCATCGAAATTGTTTGGTCGCATCCGCTCTGCGAGGGGACGTTCATCATCCAAAACCAGATTGCTCATAAAAAATCCCTGTTATGATCATCGGTTAGGAACCTTCGACGGCAGTAGGCTCAAGACTAGGAAAAACCTGCCGAGAACTCTTTTACCTAGGATCGCGGCAATTATTTTCTCCACCTGTTGTGGGTTGAGATATGTCGACGTCTAGGACTCGGGGGATAGTAATGAATTTAACGATTGAGTTCAAAGACTACTTACTGGCTATGAAAGGTCAGTCGAATCGTCCATTGAACCTGGCAGCTCTTTTGGCGCCATTTGGAATTGTCGGTGCTCCGACTTCTGAAGACCCGTTTCTATTAGCTGGTCATGTTTTAGATGGTTTGGCGGAAGAGTTTCTTTTAGCAGAACCCATTGATCCTACTGATGTTCTGAGAATTGCTCACGAACTCGGCGCTGAAGCAACAGCTTTTATCTAAGAATTTGTCCCCCTTTCTATTAAAGTCTAATGGCAATTCTAAGCCATTTTGACATAACATTACTTAAAACCATAAAATTCTTCTTGAAATCCTAATCGACAGAGCTTAATGTCTGGGCTTCTGGCTCATTGGCCAGATATCGCACACGCTGTCCTGACAGGAGATCATAGATTATGGCACAGACGACTCATTTGATTTACGCATCCTCGCTTCTCGCGGTTCTGGGAACCGTGTCATGTGGAGCCCGCACCAAAGATGCGCAGCATCGAGATTTAACTCGTCCTGTGGTCACTTCAACCGACGTCAAATCAGAACCCGGAATTATTGCGACGCTTCCGGCAGAAAAACAAAAGCAGGCAAATGAATCACTTGTATTTGCCGATAGTAAAGCCGTTGATGCCGCTGCGGCATCTCAGCACGTCTCAGGTCAAGTGACTTTAAAGAAGTCGGAGATTTTTAATCGGACGTTTTTGTATGGCTTTGATATGCAGTATTCGGCAACGGGCGATGCAAAATTATCGCTGTTAAATCAGTCGATGGCGCTCGGACATGTGCCAGCGACATTTCGTCAACTAGGGGATCACCTTCAGTTGGTTGCGGATAACCAGCGTTTATTTGAAAGCGAAGTAAACCATCCCGAAACATTGATCAGTGAATATAAAATCACGCACGAAGACGAGAGCGAACTTACCATAACCATAGAAAGTACGGGTTTATTAGTTCACAAAACAGTTAACGGCCCGGAATCAAAACCTCCACTAAAAACTTGGGTGCGTTCTATTGAATACATCGCGGAAGGTAATTATTTGCTGCAGGAGACAGCAATTATGCTCGAAAATGGTGAGGTTCAAACTTATCTTGAATCGGTTTTTCCTCGCGAGACTTTGGTTCCTGCCAATTATGTTGGTTTAGAAGACAATCGCGAAAAGAATCCTAGTTCTGCGCGGTTTATGCTTATTGGTAATGAAAAAGTTTTTGTGGAACGCACGAAAACAAATGGCGTACCAGTTCGTGAAAAAACACAGTTTGCCAATAGATTTCATCTTCCCACAGAGACCAGTAATATTGACTGGTATCTAACAACAAATAATCCCGACGATATACTGAAGGAAATTGAAAGCGGTATTGAAGGTTGGAATCGTTATTTTCATGATCAATTAGGACGCGACGTGATGGTGTTTAAAGGTCGCTTACCAAAAGGCATCAAATTAGGTGATCCTCGGTATAATGTTATTAACTTCGACTCTGTAGCTCAAGCGGGCGCAGCATATGAATCTCAGGCGTCTGATCCTATGACAGGAATCCAAAGTCATAGTGTTATCTACATGCCTTATGCTTGGTATAATATTGCGTCGAAATTAATTTCTTCGCGAGAAAATCCAGAAGTCGAAAGCACTGGCCAGGCTGGCAAAATTGGCCCAAAAGCTCCTGAAGTCCTATTCGGGCAGTCGCGCAATGTATTAGCATGTGTTCGGATGGCAGAAGAAGTGGGCGGTGGACCAAGTCAGTCGGAACTTGCCACTGCAAAAACAGATGCCGATCGAAAAAAGATTGTGGATGATTTTGGCCGTAGAGTCTTTATTTCTACGTTGTTTCACGAGGTCGGGCACTCACTTGGACTTAATCATAACTTTAAGGGTTCATTGTCTTACGATGGCACAAAACCAGATGATGAAGTAAATGCTACGACCTACACAGTGATGGATTACAACTATTATCAGCATGAAATCGATCTTGTTCAAGAGATTGGTACGAGTGACGGACCGCGTTTAGAATACGATCGTCAGATCATTAGTTTCCTCTATAATAATGGGAAAGACATTAAAGAAACCGACAAAAAAATTGCTGCCTGTAATGACGAAGATGCAGACTCAATAGAGGGCGGAGTCGATCCAGATTGCATGCGTTACGACGCAGAATACAATCCGCTTGTAGGACTGGAGCACGCAGCGGGTCGTCTGAATGATGGAGTTGGAGCTCTGGGTATCGAAAAGTTAACTTTAGCGCAATCGGTTGGCGAGCGACGTGATCGTTTGGCTAGCAAATTAAGCGATGCGACTAAGGTTCCGGATGCTAAGACCGCTGAAGTTGTAGTGAATCAAGCTGCAAAAGATTTGGCTGCGCTTATTGGCTACTATGTCACCGATGGCGCGCAGTCTCTTAGAGTCAACTTAACTATTAATGCGGGGGCTCTTCGCGCTTGGTCCAAAAAACCAGCAGAGGATGGCGTTATTATGCCTGAAAAAGAGCGCAGAGAACGTTACCTCGCACTAATATCAACCGTTGCCTCAACTCCGAAGTTATCGCAACCGGTAACGGAAGCCATTAAAAGCCTAAAAGAAATTACCAGCGGATTTATCTTGCAGTCAGATCGTTTTGGAACCCAGGAGCAACGTTCTGCATTGGCAATTAAATTGACTGACGGCATTGATAAATCAGTGGCTGCGGCTATCGAAAATAGCTTTGCAAAGCTGCGTACCGCATTGGCGCCGAAGCTTGCAACTGGCGAAGGCAATGCAGTGTTTGCGACATTCGCGGTAGGTTCGAAGTCCGTCGAACAAATCTCAATGGAAGCTTTAAAACAGATGGTACTAGTTGATTTGTCGGCAAGTCAAATAGGATCGGCTGCGACTCAGGCGTCTCGTCTTGCTGCGGTTAAAGCGCTTGTAAGCTTTGGTAAGATTGGTGATGATTATTCGGAAGATCTCGAAGCCGTAAAGGCGCAACTTACCACTATTCGTAATGAGGCTCGTCAAGCAGGTAGGCAAGACGTTTTGAATCATGTGCGAGCGCTGATTGCGGCTTTATAGAGTAAGCCTTGACTAGAACCTAGTAGCTCTCCATTTAAACTAAATGGGGAGCTACTTTTTTATATAGAAATCATGCTATCCTTCTAAAAGAATTTTTTAAAACATCGGAAGGGTGAGTTCTGTGTCTGAGCATATCGTAAAAGTTGATCCCACTGAATACCGCTTTGTTTTCGCTCGTAGCAGTGGTCCTGGTGGGCAAAACGTTAATAAAACGAATAGTAAAGCTGTGCTATTTTGGAACGTTGAGGCGTCACCGTCCATCACAGACGCTGTTAGGCTGCGGTTCTGCAGCCTGTATCCAAATAAGATTAACGACGCTGGTGAAGTTGTCATTTCCTCGGACGAAACCCGAGATCGCATGCAAAATCAGGCGCGATGCATTGAAAAACTTTTGGAGTTTGTCCATGTTGCTGCTAACCCGCCAAAGAAGCGGACTGCAACTAAGCCGACAAGATCCTCTCAGAGAAGGCGCATGGATGATAAAAAGCGAAGAGGAGATGTAAAATCTGCTCGTGGAAAAGTGAAAGACTGGTAGACGTGATTTTGAGGTTTCCGATGAAAAAGAATTCTTTTGTCTTGATGGTTAGTTTTTTCAGTGTTTCTTTGATTTTTCCGCAATGGACTACCGCTCAAACAGAAAGTCCCGCGATTCCAGCATTGCCTGTCGGAGATCAACCATCTTTAGTCACTCCGTATGACTTTCGCCTCGCTTTCGAAGTGGGAGATCAAGCGGGAGGACCTATTCGCTATAATACTCGGTTTCCCACGCAGAGCAGTGATCCGAATCCAAGCAGCTATTATCATGCGCAAGCATTTGTTGGCGCAAATATGGAATGGG
>CAZUYQ010000003.1:8164-8752 GCA_964624705.1 uncultured Polynucleobacter sp. | reverse complement strand
TGAAGGACGTTCGGTATTAGATCCAAATAATCAAAGTTGGTCTGTAAATCAGATAACATTTCGCAGTAATGCTCTGAGCTGTGGGTGGGTCTTCGGACGAACCTACCGGGAAGCTCCGTGGCGCCTATCGTTCGCCACTGTTTTAGATTCTTCAACGATTACCGCACAAGTTAAAGACGATGCGACTGGGAAAAATATTTATACAACAAAATCGCAATTGATCGCTTTGTCGCTGCGAGGCCGCGGCATGTGGCGTGTCGCTGGTACAGGTTTATTTGATTTACATCTAGGGCCAGAGTTGCATTTACCTGTTTATAGTAAATCGTCAACCACGACAGACGAAGAAGTTTCTGCGTGGTTGAATGATTTACTTGACCTAAAGAGTAGCGCTGCTATTGGCCTGGTGGCTGAAGTCGGCATACGGTTCTGAACGTTTGGTTTCTTCGCTTTGTCGATCGTTTTTACCGAGGATCTCCCAGTCATTCGGTTCCGGATGTTTTGCCACATCGGTGAGCATAGCTTGAAAATTATTAAAGACCGATTTGCTGATGGCAACGAACTCCCGCGCTTGCTGTTCATCGCGGATAT
>CAZUYQ010000003.1:2032-8154 GCA_964624705.1 uncultured Polynucleobacter sp. | reverse complement strand
CCAATCTTGGGTCAGCTACACCCCAGGATTTGATGACGGAGGCCAACGAAATGATATTTTCATCGTTGATAAACGCAGAGATACCTTCGACAGCAAATGGCACAGCCATATACATAATAGGATCGCTGCGATAGGAAAGTAGCGATTCTTGGAGACCGTTAAATGCTCGTATACCAGGATGAGTTGGCATATGATGAAGATGATATTCAACATCCGTTCCAAGATAGGCCATGTCCGCTTCGATCATTAATTCGTGATCAATTTCTTCCATAACGTGTTTTCGGAAATGCTTCTGAAGCGTTTTTGTTTCTGATTTATTCCATGCCAGTGCTATGACTCGTGTCGTGTTGCGAACGAATCGATGCAGCTGGGCGAGCAGTAACACATATTGATTTTTACTGAGTGTGCCCGCACGTGCTCGTTGCCAGAATGGGCTATCGTTTACGAGCTTTGACCAGTCCTCAACGGTTAACTCAATCTCTGAAACCGCAATTTTTCTGCCGATATCCTTTGACTCTTCGCCAAGTAATCCACGAAAACTAATCGAATTTGCATGGTTAATATCTAAGAATCTCGGTTCCAAAACGATTGATTTTTCTGATCTAATGCCCACGGTGACATTTTTTGCGTTGGGTATTCGCTGCATCTTGTATCGACGTTGGGCCGGGTGATCGCCATTTTCCATATAAGCAACCATCACCTTTCTGCCAAATCGGCGGTAATAGCTCGCGCCTGCATACATCAGCAACGGGTAAAGGCTCCCGCCGCGACGATCTGGACGTAAGGCACTGCGTGATCCGTAAACTGCATCGACCAGATCTTTTTTTGCTACACCTGAGAGCTCTGAGAAGTCGGATCGTTCTGCTTCGATCATATGCGAACAGCCAATCAGCTCGTTTGTCGCGAGATCGCGAGCGAGCAAGTGAATACCACCGGTATCGTTAGGAGATTGGATATTTTCTGACGCCATGATGTCGCATTCGTGGACATAGACTTCTTGGCGAAGTTTTAGTACTTCTGGAGGGACACCTTGACTGCCATCGACGATTTCGATACGAATCGAAGTACCACTCCAGGATGATAAGACGTCACAGCTTTGCTGTGCGCCAATACGTGGAGACACGTCCATCTTTGAATGCAATTTTTCCATTTGTGATTGTCCCATCCAATAATAATGATAGAAGGCAGGTGCACTGAAATTGTGTATCTACGAAATTTCATAATTTTTAGAAGGTTTCTACCCCCAGAATAGGGGATGCTTTGATTCTACAATTTCATTACTTATTAAAATATAAAGAGCATATCTCAATAAACGACATATGAGAGTGTTTCCGTTTCAAAGTCTTACGATGATGCCAGACCGTATTTGGGCTGATTCCAAGGATTGCTGCGATTTGTTCTGTTTCATATCCTTTATAAATTAAGGAAAGAATCTCCAGTTCGCGATCCGAAAGGTCAACACGACGAGAGGGGAGTGTTTTCGCTTCGCCTAAATGTCGAACAGCAGCCTGCACCACGTCATCCAAATGGAACGGTTTTCGGACAAAAACATGAGCGCCATGGGTATAGGCATCCTTGGCAGCTAATTGTGGGTCGCCACTGATGGCAATAAGGGTTGTTCCGAAATTTTTAGCCAGTTTAAGAATGTCTTGTCCGGAGCGATTAGGGACCATCATATCGATGACCGCTAAATCAAAGGCACTGCGCATAAGCAATTTATGGGCGAGTTCGCCGTCGGCAACATCGATGACCTGGCACCCAGCATGCTCCAGGGTAAAGCGCAGGATTTCCCTTAAGTCATCGTCGTCTTCGAGTAGAAGTGTGCGCTGGCCATTTAAGCTGCGGGTGCTGGTTGTCATACGAGAGAAAGGTTTGTCTGCGCTTCTTTACGCATCACCGCTCCTCTTACTATGACAACAGTGCCAGTGGCTTGGTTATCTGTTATCTCAAGAGTCATATTATTATTACGGACTTCATCGACCACAAACTTCATACCGAGACCGTGTCCGGTATCTTTTGTCGTGTCCTGCGATTTAGATAAAATACTTTCTTTCATTGCCTCTGACATCCCCGGGCCACTATCTTTAACAACCATCCAGAAGGTATCCGCTCCGATTTCGATTTGCAATGATACTTGTCCTGGTCGACCTGGCGTAGCTGCTTGGCAAGCTTCGATCGCATTTTTAACAAGGTTATGGGCGATAAGATAGGTAGTTCCGGTGCGTTCGTAGAAACTAACATTTGCTAAGTCTGCGGTGGGCGGGGAAGAGAATTCAAAGCGCGCCCGGCGGTCGGCCTTAAAATGTTTATCTAATAACGTTTTAAAATCATCGACAAGTTCTGATAACGGATATTCCCGTTCTATGGATTTGTCTTGGCCAAGGTCATCCATCACCACGCGAGTTAATTTCATAAGTTGGCCAACCGCCCTCCGGATGCGCTCGACATTGCGGCGATTCGGGTCATCAGGGTCTTTGACGTTACTACTCATGAGATCGGACTGAGCTTTAATGACTGTAAGCGCATTATTGATTTCATGACAGATACTTCGGGATTGGGACCCTAATACAGCTTCTCGACGCAAGGCTTCCGCTTCAAACTCGATACGTTGGCGCTCCTGGTTGACCTTCGCAAGCTCATTCATTTCGGTGACAAGCCAGAGTTCAAAGCGATTGAATATATAGAGCAATGAGCCACATATGAAGCCCGCCAAGATGTCTTGTTCTACTGTTAAAGAATAGAATTGAAGCACCACCAAAAATCCGAAGATGGACATGGTTGCGGTGATAATTCGATATTTTGTAGCATAGACTTCAGACATCGCACCAAAAGCTAGAACGACCCATCCGAGTAACGCGATGACTACATGTAGGCCCATGACTTTGAACAAATAGGCGTCCACGGCGAGATTTGCGCACCACCTTAGGCAATCAAACCAATCTGATCGCGTTTGAAGTTCTCCGAACGGAGTCTTTATTCTATGGTTTTTAAATGATAAGGCCACATTGATGATAGTAGTGCTAATAGAAACAGCAATCGCCAAATAAAAATCTCGTTCGTGACGCCAGTGAGTTATTGCTAGTGCCGCAGTTAGAATCACAATGACGGGCATGACGACACTTGTGAAAATTAGTTTGTGTCGCTTACGCAGATACTCTTCGCTTGAGATTGGCGTGAGACTCATAATTAGTAGGCCCCCCGATTGCGTAGTACGAGGGCCCGATCGGTTGTTATGGGGAATTATTTAGATGATTTTAAAAATTAAACTAAATATCTAGTTAAATTAAGATGTTGAATACATAAGATGGGATATCTGCACCTAGGGCTGTTTATAGGTATATTTTCTTATAAGGTTGAGGCCCTCGCTACGAGTCTCCCAACCATTATTTCGAAACGATTGCTTAAGGGTTATTAACGCATCGCCGATCGCGGCACCTTGCAAGTCGGGGCGGAGCTCTAAGATGTCGCGACCACTGATCGGCAAGTCCATTTTACGTCGATCACCCCAAGTCGATTCGATGGCCATGATCCAACCAAGCGTATCCTTCCGAACGACGTCGGCCGAATGATCTGCGCAAAAAAACCAGATCGGCGCTAAAAAGTCTTGCGCGGTTGAGTTTGTGAGTAAATTTTCCACCTGATCGATCAATTCCATAGCAGATGAATTTTTCCGTTCGAAAAACCCCATTGCGCTCCAGCCATCAAATATCGCCATGACAGTTCTAATCTCTTGATCGGACCAGCGTAATTTTTTGCCCAATGACTGTACGGAGGTGTGATCCCAGAAGCGATATTTAGTAATACCCATCAGTAGCACTAAGATTGTCCAAGGTTTAATAAAGGCCGGTAAGCTAAGACTTGCATCGTCAATACTCAAAAACATCGAATGATCAATTTGCTCGTGATCGGGTAAAATTTTGGCGAGGACACCCGTTTCTTGCATGCCACGCAATGTCGCCGCACACGCAGGTCCAGATAATATCTTCCAAAATTCAGCCGAAATGCGCTCTTGAGAAACCTTAGTGAGACCGGGCAATAATGCCTTTATTGCCGCGAACGAGACAGGATCGGGTTTGAAGTTTAATTGAGACCAAAATCTAAAAAAACGCAAAATTCGCAGATAGTCTTCCTGAATACGCTGGGTTGGGTCTCCCACGAAACGAAGAGTTCTTTGCCGGAGATCCTCTTGCCCGCCATGATAGTCGTGAATATTACCAGCTTCGTCCTGAAACATGGCGTTGATAGTGAAATCGCGCCTTTTAGCATCATCTTCAAAAGTTGCGTTGTCGAATTCCACGACCGCATGACGTCCATCCGTTTTAACGTCTTTGCGTAGAGTGGTGACCTCGCATGGTCCCGAAGGCGTCATAATGGTTACTGTGCCATGTTCAATCCCTGTAGGAATCGATTTCCATTTGGATTGCTTCGCGAAGGACTCGATTTGATCAGGTTTAGCAGTGGTAGCAATATCGTAGTCTTTAGGCTTTAGACCTAGCAAGCGATCCCGAACGCAGCCCCCGGCAAAGCGTGAGGGGAATCCTGCTGCGTTAAGAGAGCTGAGGACAAGAGAGGCATCTTCGAAAGATGTGGAATGATGTGGCATAGCTTTATTCTACTGTTTTTATCCTCTTGGCACCACTAGTCGCAAGGATTTAGGATTACAACGAACGGTTAAACTTCGAGTTTCGCCAACACTACCATCATGTTCCCAGAGAACGTTCTTTTTACAAGTCACACTTAAAGATTCAGAAGAGGATTTCTCGATGATTTTGTGCATCTTTAAGCCGGTGGAATAGAGGCGGGGAAGGGTACTTAAATAAGAAAATAGATTGCCCGGTCTAACAGTTGTCACATTAAATTTACCGTCGCTTAGATCAGCTTCCGGTGCGAACTGCATCCCTCCACTGTTGTATTTTCCATTTGAGAAGATAATGGCTATGGCTTCACCATTATTCTGCGTTTGAATGGGGCTGATTTTTACGAGAGATTTTAAGGTTGGAACGGCGTTCCTTGTCCATCTGGGCCAATTCAACGGCATCTGATCTTTTGCTCTAGCTACGCTCGCACTTGCACCCAGGCTACAGCCATTCAACGCGACAAAAGTTTTCCCGTAGGAATCCTCAATAGCCAAAGTATCGATAAGCTTAGAGCGATCTTCGCTTAAACAGGCCAAGCGCTCCGCGTCAGGTATACCGGCCCATACGGAGCGGGACAGGTCGCTCACGTTTTCCCCGTCAAGCAAGCAAATGGATGTTTGAGAATTACCTGCGGCGATCAGTCTATCTGCAATAAGGTTAATGATGTCATTTCCCCCAACCACAATAAAGGATTTACAACCTGCATCAGACAAGGAGTCTGTGATTTGTTTCATACCCGTGGTATGGGTCGGCGCGAACAAGGCAACATTACCGAGATGAGTTTTGCAGAGTTCATGAAGATAAATGATCGCAGTTTGACTCAAACCTTTGCCGGAGTTTGGATCCACGAGTAAAGCATGTTTTGGTACGCTAGTTTCTAGGGCTATGTTCACGGTTATGCTCCTGTATTAACGGATTGGTAGCGGCGGCATGACCAATCAAAGAATTTAATGGTTAGCCAGCTAAAGAATAGCGCCAAACCGAGATAACCAATCCCCTCTGCTAACGGAATTTTTCCGAAAAAAACATCGGCAGGTATAGCTGCAATGGTGGCAACTGGTAAGACAAATGTAAAGATATTTTGTAGCATCCTTGGAAAAACACCTGAGGGATATTTTGCAAGCGACTGTATGCCCCAATATGCGTCTTCGCCTTCAGACAGCTTTTCGGCTAAAAATGCCGGCGACACAACTAAAAGCGCCAATCCATAACGTACCGCCATGCCTGCCCAGAAAAATACGAATAACCAGGTTAAATTAGTAAATGAGAACGATGTGCCAGTGTGTAAAAGCTTTAAAGCGTAATAGACAAATAGACCACCGTTAACGATAAGGTTAGGAATATTGGATATGACGAATTCGTTTGCTGTATGCATGCCAATAAGTGGATGAAGTGGTTTCAATAAAACGTAATCCATGCGCCCGGACCACACAAAAAAGCCTACATGAAATAGACCACTGATAAAGAAGGTTGTGAATATTTGAT
>CAZUYQ010000003.1:0-2022 GCA_964624705.1 uncultured Polynucleobacter sp. | reverse complement strand
GATGACCCACTTGATGTAGCATCGCAACAAACATGACCTGTTCGAGAGACCAGCCGGCTAAACTACCACCGGCGAAATTTATGCCCATGGATAGGCCGGTTAAATTGCCGAGGAGAAAGAAGCTCTCAAATATAAAAAAGAAAATCATGTTGGAACGATAAACCAGCATGCTTGCAAATGAAATATAAGTAACGCGCTTAATGATTTGCCAGTATTGCTTCATATTCCAATCGCCTCAAATCGCTTGATGCCTCGATGCCACATGAGCGTGGCGACGACAATGACAATCATCGTAACACAAATGCCTCTGAGCCATTCAAACGCGAAGTTTTCTGATGAAACTTTGCCCAAAAAAACAAGGGTCGGGAAACCAGTCATATAATAAGTTGGGGTCCACCGGGCAAATTTAAGAAGCCATGCAGGTGCAAGGTCAATCGGAAACGCGGATCCGCTGGTGGCAAAGTAAATCGCGATAAGCATTGTATCCGGCCCCCATATTTGATTCATATCGAAGGCAATAAGACCAATCACGATGCGCGTGGCGATGGCGGAGGTGATTGCAAGTAAGAGTGCAAGAGGATACTGCCAAATCAGGTTTGTGAATTGTTGGATCTGGATTGCATCTAGTAAACCCGGCACCGCGATCATTGCGATTGCAAGTAACGGGAGCAGTAAAGCGACACGCGTAACGGTGAAGGCGACACTCCGTAAGGTTGCTGATAATAAATAGGGGAAGGGTCTGACGATGGCGTAAGATAATTTTCCGAGACGAATTTCGCCACCAATATCTCTTGTCGCGGCATGATCTTGAATGGCGTGATGAAAAGATACAATGACAAAATACGCGACAAGTCCCATTCCAGTATAGACAGTTTGCGCCTTATTATGGAGCGCGGCCTGATACCAAAACGCAATAAAACCAGCATAAGCAAAAGATTCGGTCACAAGGAAAATAAGCAAGGCGCTGCGATATAACAACGCGGCTTGAATGCATTGACCAAAGTGGATTGCTGAAGCCCGAATTGTGTTCTTATGGAAAAGGGCAGTCATGACTTCTGGGCTTCCTTCGCATAAAGTTCTGCGAAAATATCTTCGAGGCTACGTTCTTGGATTGCGAGATCGCTAATTTCATTTGCCTGAATAATGTCGAATAGACTTTTGTTGATTTGACCAGCTAAGGGAGTTGGTACTGCAAAAGAAATAGTATTTGGTGATACTTCTTCAGCCGGCAAAAGAGTTAGGGCACCATTACGTGAGACCCATTCCACCAACACTTTGTGTGCTTGAAGATTTGCAAGTGTGACAGAGAACACACGCTCACCCTGAATTCTTTGATCTAGCCCGTCGAGTTTGCCATCGTAGACAACGGAGCCGTGATTAATCACAATGACACGCCTACAGAGTTCTTCGATATCTTTTGTGTAGTGAGATGTAAGAACAATTGTGATGCCGAGTTTTTGATTTGTCTCTGCAAGAAAGTGCCGAATTTGTTTCGCGGCGTTAAAATCAAGTCCAATGGTTGGTTCGTCGAGAAACAGTAACTCAGGCTCATGCAAAATGGCTAGGATGAGCTCCATCTTCATTCGTTCGCCGAGGCTCAATTTTCGAACAGGGACGTCTACCTTGTGGTGAATTTCAAATAAATCAAGACATGTTTTGAGGCGATTTGCAAACCGGACGTCATCAATCCCATAGATAGCTTGGCTAAGGCGAAAGGAATCCATGGCCGGAAGATCAGGATGTAACTGATTGCGCTGCCCCATGACCATGCCAATACGACGCAGATAGGGCTTAAGTCTGAGGCGTGTATCATATTCACAGAAAGCCACGGCACTTCCGCTCGTTGCAGGAATCAGTCCGGAAAGCATTTTCAGAATCGTGGTTTTCCCTGCGCCATTCGGTCCGAGAAATCCGACGATCTCTCCCTCCCGGATCTCAAAAGAAACTTCTTTGAGCGCCTGGAAATGGCCGTACTTCTTGGAGACATTTTCGAAGCGGATCAAAGCGGCAGGATCAGAAGAG
>CAZUYQ010000002.1:115247-116409 GCA_964624705.1 uncultured Polynucleobacter sp. | reverse complement strand
GTCCAAGTGTTTGCTTCATACTGAAAGCTAAATTCAACTAATCCGCCAGCGTACTGAGTTGCAATATCATAGCCAGAGGCGGTGCCTTGATTCTCAGCTTGTAGTGCCCACGCTTGAAGAACACAGTCGAGAGGAATTCCGGAGGGACGTTTAAGATCACGATCATGTTTTAATAAATGAAAAGCACTGCAGACTCCTAGTCGTAAAGCAGACGATGAGCCAATACCATCCGCAATGTCAATCGTGGATTGAATTTCTACAGTTCCACCATGCAATGATTGACGTTTTGCGGAAGCCTGAACGGCACGACATAGCGGATCCGAATGCGGTGTATTGAGATCAGTAATTTCGCGAGGTGCGTCCCAAATATTACTTTTCACCACCCATGAGAAGGCAGCTGGATCAAACGTTACGTCGACTGTCATCGACCTATCGACCGTGACTGCAAGTGCATGACCACCGCGAAGAACGGCGTATTCGCCAGCCAGCATTATTTTCCCGGGAACCGATAGTTTAACGTGTCTCAAGACCGCGTAGCTCCTTGACGTATATTGCGTTGCAGCAATTCAATATTTTTTTGATGCAAGCCCATATGTCCCCGTTGGATTCCTTCTGATGCGAGTGCGCGCAATGCAGATAAATTCTGTGCAAGTCCGGTTGCTACGATAACCTGCGCGAGTTCGCTCGCATTCGGGTTACCCATAAGTTTAAGCGATGTTTGCGCCGTCGGATGTAATTTTGTCACGCCTCCGACCACGCCAACCGCCATCGGCAATTCTAAAACCCCGTGAAGATCGCCTTCCGGTGTTTTGCTCCAAACAGCAAGTGGTTTGTAGGTTCCCGACATTGCGGCCCATGCGTGCGCACCTGCTTCGACTGCACGCCAGTCATTGCCAGTGGCGATTACGACAGGATCAATACCGTTCATGATGCCTTTATTATTTGTAGTAGCGCGGTGCACATCATAAAAGGCAAACAAATAAGCTTTTACGATGCGATCCACAACGTCGCGGCCGCAGAATTCGGCGGAATCAAATGCCGTTTGAGGAACCACACATTCAGCACGAGCTGTGCGGTGTTCGGTTAAATTGGTCAGAATACGCAGGCCAATTTCGCAGGGCATAAGCTCAGGCATGAGTCCTGAGAGTCGCTCGCACATGGT
>CAZUYQ010000002.1:110251-115237 GCA_964624705.1 uncultured Polynucleobacter sp. | reverse complement strand
AATGAATGTACTGGTTTTACATTTGCATATCGATATTTGCGCCCATCGCATCACGAGTATCGATATGCAAATGTAAAACCAGTACATTCATTTCGGGAATAAAATGCCATTCAAGCTCACGAGCGCCACCGCCTCTTGCGATCAAACTATCTTGACCGCGATTCGCCCAGGCGATGAGTTCTTCTTTTCGTTCTTTTAAAATCGAATCGAAATCACAAGATCCGGTTAGGAATAACTGAATCTGTCCAGTCATAATCGGTAGACTGGCACTGGTTTTAAATCCACCGCTCAGTCTTGCTAACTTTGCGCCATGACTTGCAGCTGCAAGAACGCTGGTTTCTTCGACGGCCATGGGGACAAGTATGTCTCGGCCATTAATCATAAAATTTGTTGCTATCCCGAGTGGCAACGCAAACGTGCCGACCGCGTTCTCAATAAACACATCGGCGAGTTCACCGTTTATAGCGCCGAATTGTCCTAAATGAGATTGCTCGCCAGCCGATAAACCTGTTGCGTGTCCGATAACTTCAAGTCGCTCTGTAATTGGCAACTCATAAAATCCAGGAAGACGCGACGTGCGCTCACTAAATTTTGATGATTGTAACTGGCTATCGTGAGGTGCCCCTCGAGTGTCCATGATAGACAAATTCCTCTATGTTGTGAACTTTGTGTCATAGCACACAATAGGCGAGGTCGAAAGGAGATCTTTTTCCCTGGAAGATCTTGTAATGAATAGGAAAAATTGAGCATCTCCTGTTACACTGGAGAACTATGTTTTTGCTGATGAAATGCATGATGAGGTGCACTTTGAGCGATGATTTTGATCAGCCGTTAGAGGCTCGGCTTCGCAAGCGTTGGCGGGAGACCCTCAGGCCCTGGACGCCTTCAGGGCAATCATATCAAAGAGTTGCCATAAAATACGATGATTCTGGCGAACCGATCGAATTACCAGATCCAGAGGATTTTGCTCCGGCGCCCAAAGTTTTACCATCTGGTTTTGAGCTTATGCCCGCTCCGGGCACCGCTTGGGTCGGAAATTTGATGCTAGTCGGGATGATCGCCGCCTGCATTATAAATTGGACCTGGCACGACTCTTCGATGGTGCCAATGGTCGCAAGCGGGGAGGCGGTCTTTCAACGAAAAGAATACTGGCGGCTTGTGACCGCATTATTCGGTCACGGCGATGTCATGCATATTTTGCACAACGCGCCGATTTTCTGGTTCTTCGCTTGGATCTTGAATGCTTATTTTGGCTTGTTTGTGTCGGGTGTTTTGGTATTGGCCGTTGGAATCATTTCAAATCTTTTTACGCTTCTATCTTACGAACCACGCATGCAGCTTCTCGGTGCATCAGGCATGGTTTACGGCATGGTGGCAATGTGGCTTGTGCTCTATATTCGATTTGATCGAAAAGGCTGGTGGGTGAAACGCGTGATGCGTTCTCTTGGGTTTTCTTTATTAGTTTTGTTTCCTCAGACCTATGAAGCAAACGTCAGCTATATGGCCCATGCGAGTGGATTTTTAACAGGATTGGTCCTCGCAGGCCTTTGGATGCCATTTGCGATGAAGTATGCTCCCGTCAAACATGATCCGTACTACCAGTGGATAGACTATGACAAAAAAGTCTGAAATTGTAGATGCACTGATCCATTTAAAAGGTGAGATGCCGATCGCACGTTTAAATTTATCAGAGGCAGAAAAAGATTTATTGATCCAAAAAATCGGACCGCGCACAGCGAGGAATATTTTAGCGATGCGTGGGAAAACCCAAGAAGCAAGAATTCCATTTCTGTTTTCGTCGATTGATACACAGGCTGTCGTGGATTTGTTGGCTAATGACTGCAGTGATGCGATTGCTCGCAAGCTGGCTTTGAAAGTAAAGCGTCCATAAAACTCGCGCTCGTTATCCTATCCACTGATCGCGACTAAATCGAAACCACCACATTCCTAAAAAGACGCAGCTTGTGACGATCAAAAAAATCAACGTTCGGCGAATAATAGGTTCTTTTTCAGGTCGGCAAAATGATAGCGATACGATAAGCCCTAAATATAAGAGTGGATTGGCTAGGACGTGGCGGCTAAGGCTCATAAAACGATCGTGAGTGAGAAAAGCTAAGGCGGAATGTGCGCAAGCGATTAACAAACCAAATAGTACGCCTATGATTGCGGGTGCGGAGGCTTGGGCATTCTTAAATGGCAAGATCCGCCAAAGTAAAAATCCGAGCAATAAGAATGGGCCGTAGAACGCAATCAGATCCCAAACTAGAACTTCATTACTGCCATTGATAACTTTAGGGGCAATAATAATGTCCCAGTGAAAGCCGAAACTTCGATCCCAGTACTTTTGGGCCGAAAACGGTTGCCAAAAATTTCCAAAACGCTGATAGCAGAAGAAACCAAAAGGACTATATCCGACAGGTGCACATAAAAAAATCGTGACAAGTTTTTTTTGCAGAATACGAGCGTCGTCATCCGGCAAACTTGATCTGATTAAAAAAATTAAAATAGACGATATCAATGCGGCAATCATCAAGATGGGGAATAGGGGTCTTGTGATGGCTAACAGCATAGCCCATAACGCCGTCCATAAGAGCTGACGTCGCTTAGAGGATAATTCAATTACTAATAATACGACTAATAACGAAAAAAGGCTTTCAGTGAACGCAAGCACTCGAAATACAGATAGTGGACTTAGGACCAAAAGCATCACACCGAGATTTTCGAATCGAGTTATCAGGTGTTCATGAAGCCAGGAAATGACAAGGTGAATACTCAGCAAAAAGAAAATTGCTGCGGTTATAGCTCCCACTATTCCTAAAAACTGAATGTCCAGTGAATGACCGCTGAGGATTCGAATCAAAAATGGCCACAAAGGATAAAACGCGGTCATTCCATCTGCGTTGCCATAACCATCTGCCGCAAGTCGTGTGTAATTGCCAGCGTCATAATAAGTACCGCAGGTGGTCAGTAAAGCGTGCCAGCCATTAGGAGCAAAGGTAAGTGCTGCTGTAGTAACCCCAAACCACATAAGTAGAGGAATACGTGCGGTATTCCAACTTCGTGAAAGGGTTGAGAAAATGTTCCATCGATTCAATTTGTTACATCCTTCTTGCACAAGGTGGCATCTTCTCCTTGGTCTTTCCATTCAATATGAGGTGTAGGGTATAGTTTATAGTAAGAAATCCAGCCACAGGCAGGTTGGGATAGTCGAAATTTAATGTCGCGACATCTAGATTCATGATGAGCATTCCAGCGGATTGCGGGATAGGTAATACCCTTATTCTCAATGTCTACACCGATAGTGTCTTTGCCAAAGGAGCATAATTCTCGAATGGATTTTTGCTGAAGATGAAGAGACGGCCCAAGTGCAGAGGCAGGATAACCTTCGGATTTATAGAAAAAGCGCCCTAGAATTGGTGTAAATATGAGATTCATTCCAACAATTGCAGCAAGGATGAAATAACTTAAACTCTTGAGTCTATGCGATGCGACTTGATCCATCCATAAACCTAGCGAGACGATTGGTACCCACCAAATAGCTTGAAAATAATGTGGATGGGTTGTTGCATCGCCAATGACCGCCATCGCCGTGTGGCCGGCGCTCAAGATGAACATAAAAGTGAGTAACTGCTGGTGTGCGATGGATACGCACCATAACCTCAGACGTAACCACTGGCTTGTCGCGTACAAACAAAGTGCTGCGAGGATGAATTGTAACGCAATTGAGATTCCGTAAAAACCGCGGTTTACAAACTTAGGAGTTGCTAAAGCGGAATCTAAAACCATGAGTTCTTCGCGAGATGTAAAATAATTCAAAAATCCTGACCAAGTAGCCCAACTACTCCATTGGATAACAACACTACGTAAGCCTAAAAGCCAACGTAGAGGTTTAAATTCCTTTGTTGATACTTCACTGACAATGGGAGAAGCAGTAAGAAGTCCGTAAAGATAAGGAAGAACAAAGATAGAAGCAGTTGCGATAAATAGACATGGTCCCAATACTTTAAGCTTTTTTTCGGATGTGGATAAAGTCCAACAGGCAAAAAGAATTCCACATGCTAAGGGAAATGACATGAGATGAATGGCAATAGCACCACCCGCACAGAGCCCGCCTATGACCCACATATACATAAGAGTGCGTGTTGTTGGATGGTCGCGATTTAAAGCACGGAAATAATAACCGCTAAATAAATTTGTGAAACAGATAAGAAACGTATTATCCCAAGGAAGCCGGGCATAGAAGACAAGAATTGGCAAAGATAAAATAAAAAACACAATAAATAATGTGGTCTTAACTTTTAGGACTTGTTTTATACCGGCCAAAAAATAACCAAGACTCGCAATGTGAAAGATATTTAAACAAAAGAAAAGCCAGTATTCGACGGGCAATGATTGCGGCGCAATCGAACGTAAGAAAATATAAATCCAAGATGGCAACGGCCCATAATAGACGCTCTTTGTACCAATAAGTCCTACTAAGGGCCAAATTTGCTGATCAAAATATCGATCGGCAATCAGTTGTAGTAATCCCATGTCGGGACCAAAGGTAATGAAGTTTGGCCAACCGAAGCGGAGAACACTGGAAAAAATAAATAACGCGCATAAAAATGCGAGATATTTGTACTTGCGATCCATGACAACTCAAAAATAAGTAATTTATTAGGCTACTTCCATGACCACCATTGTACGGTCATCACCGGTCTCTGGCCACTGTTTAAATTCCATAACAAGATTTTTTAGCTCGGTTGCGTCGAGATGGGTTTGGCCGATAAGTCGTTTGGAGACCCAGTGAACGAATGATTTGGTGCTGCGACTACCGTCTAATAAACCATCGCTAAACAAGAGAACATAGAATGGATCTTTTATTTGCATGGTCTGATGAGATGCTTCTGGAAACGACAGGCATTCAACCGTCCAGGATCCTGGTTCGGATTTGTTTTCGGTGACTATAATAGGGAACACGGCATTGGCGCGGTAAAAAGTGAC
>CAZUYQ010000002.1:97515-110241 GCA_964624705.1 uncultured Polynucleobacter sp. | reverse complement strand
GAAGCGCTATCAGAAACGCGCGTACGAGCATCATTCCAAATAAAATCTCCGACGGCGCTACAAATACTAGCTTTTAGAGCTGCCTGGACACCGTGACCGGTCACGTCACACATGACAGTGGTGATGCGTTTTTTATTGGGATCAAAATGACTGAAAATAATATCACCGGAGACGAAGGCTGCTGCCTCATGGGCATAGGCCATGGAGACGCCTTTGGGTAATTCAGGAATCTGCAGAAACGATTGTTGCATCGTTTTGCCAAGTCTCAATTCACCTTGGATAAGTTCCGACTGCACTGCGGCAGTGGTCAAGGTTTTGACTCGCTGTTCTAGGGTTGAAACGTTAATAAATGTGCTGAGTGCAAAGACATATGGGGTATGAGTTTCAAATAAATTGTACCAAGTTTTAAACCATGCGGCGTCGGCGATCTGCGGCATATCAACAAAAAGTGGTGTAAGAATCTGAACCAAGACGCCGGAGCTTGCCACAAGTAGCGCTGCGACGCGGTGATAGTGACGATCTTTAAAACAAACTACGCTTACCGGTAATGCACAAGCAAGGCAGGCTAAGCCGATTCCGATATTGCGGTAGCGCCAAACTTCACGTGACCAATTGATACCGTTTGGTAGAGTTGGTTGACTGATGCCCCATGCATAAACTGCGCCGAAAATCAGTCCTACGCCAAGCCATAAGAATTGTCGGGGTTTTGCCAGTCTTGCAAGTTGAGTGAAAAAGTATAACTGCATAAAATCAGCAAAACTCAGCAGAAATCCTGGCAATGCGGCAGTGAGCCACACCGGTACCATGGTGTCCGGGTACCATCGCTGCGACGCAACAACTCCGAGAGCTTTTAAGCTCATAAATATGCCTAAACCGAAGCATTCGGGAGAGCTGTCGATAAAGATAAACAAAAGAATAGTAAAGAGTGCGAGAACAATTCTTCCGATATCCGCCAACTGCTTGCCGCTGCCAACTCGTTGGCTAGCCGCGAAATCCTGAAAGGTTTGGTAGCGATTCATTCCGGCGACGAACGCTGGAGTGATACTAGAGTTAGATGAGTTTTTTAGAAGTCTTGTTTGTTCTGCAATCGGTTTAATAATGACGCGGACGTGGAAGGGGCCTTCATGCTTAGCGGCTTGTTCGGCATTAAACGCCAAAGTTGCGCGCTCACCCCGCGCAATAGTTCGCTCTCCCGACCAATTGGTGGAAATGGTGGCGTGTTCAAAGACTAACTCGGGCATCGAGAAGACAATGGATTCACTCTTAAGCGACTGAGCTAAGGATTTAATAATATCTGATGGAAGTTCACAGTCGAGCGTGATTTCGGGTAAGGTTCCAACTTTAAAGTCGAAGTCAGCAAGAGTATCAAGATTGCCTGTAGTACTAAGGTCTGCGGCTTTTACCTGCCACTGCAGATCTTGGAGAATAGTGACGCCAGCGGAGTTTCTAAGATAGGCAATCTCGCTATTTTGGACCCAGCTCAAAGATAAAATAATGGAGCTTAGGGCCATGGCAAGAATAGTTGCACAAAGCACGGCCGGGATCGTTCGCACGCCCATGGGAGGCATATTAGAACGCCTTTCCGCGTAGAGGCGTTTAAGCAGAGGTTCGAAACCTCGAGAATTTTTTGATTCTATGGTTTTATTTTTCATGGTGACGATATCGGTCGTTACCCTGAACACTTTGAGCGAATGTTAAAAAATCTGCTTAGGTCATTTCGCAAAATACGAGATAAAGTTCAGCAGAAATAGATGGTTCGTTCGTTCGCTTTATTTTGATTTCAGGCAATGATCGAGCGAAAACCGGCGCGGTCCGACGGCAAGCATAACTAGGGCAAAGCAAAAATACATGGTCGCAGGCTCATAGGATGGGCCACCCATTCCCACATAAGGATCGCCCCGAACGGCTGCATGAGTGTAAATGGCGACCGCCATGGTAGAAAGCACACCTAATGAGGCAAGGGGAGTAAGGAGTCCAAGAATCCAAGCGAACCCACCGCCGAATTCGGATAGAGCTGCCAGGGCTTGAAAGAAGCCTGGTACAGCTGCGTCTGGCCCCATCCATGCGAAGGGGTTTTGAATTTTACTGAAACCATGGATCATGAGGCCGATGCCCATAGCGAGTCTTGCGATCAGTATAAGTGTGCTACTGAGGGTAGGGGACAACTGAAAATTGATGCGGTTGAGAATGCTCACAATAAGTTCTCCTAAAAATAAATTATAATCAGTGCAATAGAGTATAATTTAGATTTGGAGTTTCCGGTGGAAAAAAAAGTTCAGCAATCCGATTCCTTTTTTGCTGTGGCGATTGCGCTGCTCATGTTTGTGATCTATTTTTTCTCGCTTCCAATGACACTCACAGAAGGCGATGCAGGTGAGTGGGCGTTGATTGCAAAATATGGTGGAATTCCACATCCATCGGGCTATCCGCTTTATGCGATTCTAATCCGGACCTCAGCCTGGGTTTTCTCGCTTTTCCCAGTTATTACCAGTGTGGCTTTAATTTCTGCCATGTCCGCCGCGGTCGCGGCAGCGGTTACATATCTCGGCCTAGTTCGTTTAATCCCTAACAGAGCAGCCGCAGCTGTGGCCGTTATCGCGATCTTTTCGACTGAGGTTGTTTGGCGGATGGCAACTATGCCAGAACCTTTTGCATTAAATATTCTGCTTGCGTCCTGTGTCTTTCTGGTCTTTATACGTTCTTTAACCGGTGGCTTTTCAAAACCCCTGGCAGCATTTTTTTATATGGGATTGTGTTTTGGTCTTGGATTCTGCAATCATCATTCTCTGGTTTGGTTTCTACCGTTCGCTATTGCTATCGTAATTTTTGCGTCGACAATCACAAAAAAGTTAGCTGGTCTGGGTGCTGCGGTTCTTGGTCTTATCCTTGGCCTATTACCGCTTGTTTATTTCGTTTTCGCACGACATGATGTGTCGCCTTATGATTTTTATACTGTAAATAGTTTTCACGAGCTTTTTCGACTTTTAATGCGAAGTGATTATGGATCATTTCAACTTACGCCTCATAGTCGCCCAAGTAATTCCGCATCGCTGATTTATTTTCTTGGTCATTTACCGGGATGGCTATCTTGGATCTTTGCCGCATTGGTGTTGCTAGGGTTTTTTATATTAGTATGGAAGTCTAAAACCAAGGATCTTTTATATCGTCGTCTTCTTATCTGTTGGAGCTTGGTTTTTACGGGTTGCGGCATTGGATTTTTACTGATGTTCAATGTGCAGATCGAGACGATTATTCCTTCGATTATTGAGCGGTTTATGGCTCTGCCGACTTACTTATTGGTGGTGCCTCTCTGCTTTGGCCTCAATGAGATTTATGTTTGGACCAGCAGACTGCCTCGCATGCGTGGCCTGGTAACCAGCATGCTATTATTGGTAGCCGGTGTTCATATGAGCTTGCAGTCAAAACGCGCAGATCGCTCAGATGCAAGCTTCTTTGAAGATCATACGAAACTTATTTATGAGCTTGATGGGATGGTTTCCGGCGCTTTAGTGAGTGCTAGTGATCCAGAAGATTTCGCGGTGCTTTATGGCAGATATATACTTGGCCTAGGAGAAGAGAAAAACTCATCTCTATTGCTTTCGCACTGGGGAAAATCTTCTTATATTTTAAAAATGGTGACTCGGTTTCATTGGTCGATCGGTGAAGCAAAATCCTGGTCACGAACAGAGGTGGTTGGAAAGCTTCTTGAGGAGCGGGGAAGGGTTTTGGTTTTAGATATTCCCGAAGATCCGAAACCTTCTATCTTTAACCACTCTTATATTTTAGGCCCCGCGGTGGTGTTAGTGCGTCCCGATACTCCATTGCCCAACGCTGAAGAGCTAATTGTTCTGAATGAAACACTCTTTGCAAAAGTTCGAACACTTATGCCAAGCTGCGAAAAGGTTGCCTACTTTAGTTCTTGGGATCGAACCATTTATGTCAAATATCATGATGGATTGATAAATCTTAAAAAGTCTTTGAATGCCTGGCAACGATCCGATTTAGAACAACGAGTTGATGAAATTTTGGGCCAGTTATGTTTGTAGATAAACGAAATTATTGATAAATCATAGGTTTCCTTGCGTTTGCTTCAGTTGTGCGCCAATGTCTAGGTCTCGAGGGCAAAAATATGGAATATTTATTGGTAATTTTAGCTGTGCTTCAATTCGCAGCTCTATGTGTCGCATTACTCTGGTTTCGTAAATCGTCGACGCAGCAGGGGCAGTTGATGGTCGAACAACTACGGCCATTTTTTTTAGATCTGCAGACTCAGTTTCGCAGAACCATCAGCGAGGAGGTTGATCGACTTCGCCTTGATCAAGCGAATGGTAATCGGGGACTCCGGGAAGAAGTCGCTCTAAATATCCGCGCCACCTCCGATCAACAGCTAAAGCAGTTAGATGTTTTGTCGCGTCAATGGGGTTCTCTGAATGAAGTGAATGATAAACGGATGCGGGATTTGCAGACATCAGTCGAACAACGTCTTTCGCAAATTCAACACAACAATAACGAACGCCTTGAAGCGATGCGGATCACAGTCGAAGAAAAACTCCAGGGCACCCTCGAACGGCGCCTTGGCGAATCCTTTAAGATGGTGAGTGATCGTCTCGAACAGGTCCAACGCGGCCTTGGTGAGATGCAAACGCTGGCCACAGGGGTTGGTGATCTTAAGCGGGTTCTAACTAATGTTAAAACCCGCGGAACTTGGGGCGAAGTTCAACTCTCGATGTTGCTCGAGCAGATTTTAACTCCCGATCAATACGAAGCAAATTCCAAATTAGGTCGGCGTACGAACGATAATGTTGAGTTCGCGGTAAAGCTTCCAGGCCGTGACGAAGACGGATCGACTGTGTTCCTACCAATCGATAGCAAGTTCCCGCAGGATCAGTACCTGCGGATCCTCGCGGCCCAAGATTTGGGTGATGTCGAGGCCATGGAGCTAGGGCGTAAGGAATTGGAGCTAGCCATAAAGGTTGCGGCGCGTGATATTCGCGATAAATACATTCATCCGCCACAAACCACTGATTTTGGAATTATGTTCCTGCCGACTGAGGGTTTGTTTGCAGAGGTGATGCGCGTTCCCGGTATGTGTGAGCGGATGCAAGTGGATTATCGGGTCACGATTGCTGGCCCGACGACTCTTGCAGCTCTTCTTAATAGCTTGCAAATGGGCTTTAAATCGTTGGCGATTCAAAAACGTTCAAGCGAAGTTTGGCGTGTCTTGGGAGCAGTGAAATCTGAGTTTGGTAAATTTGGTGATCTGCTTGATGGTGTACAAAAGAAATTAAGTGAAGCGGCTCATAAGATCGATGATGCAGCAAAGAAATCGCGAAATATCGAAATAAAGCTGCGTAGCGTGGAAGCTTTGCCCACGGGCGAAGCTCAAATATTATTGCAGAATGCTGAAACAATCGCAGAATTTTAGATTTTAAATTTTGCTTAAACTAACCAATATGGCCAGTAAATAAGCCTTTGGTCAGGTCGCACTTGGGGTACTCCGGCATATAAGACGATTCCAAATGGTGTTTTGTATTTTTTAACAAAACTTTCCAATGTGCTAGTGTCAATCGTTCCAATATCTGATGTCAATTTTACTTCAATTGGTATCAGGCGTTTTCCGCGCTCGTAAACGAAGTCGACTTCGCCAGGTAAAAATTTTGTCTTGTCGTTTTGATCCACGGTAAATGGTTTGAAATAAGTTAACTGAGTTTTCATGGGTATAAATTGCAGTATATTTTCGAGCCGAGCATGTACCATGCCCTCAACCCTTGATCCAAGCTCCGTCAGATCTGGTTTTGAATTACCACTTAGGTAGCTGACAATACCGGGATCAATATAAGAATAGACAACGAGATAGCTGCGGCGATTTTCGCCAGGGAAAATCGGGCGTTTTGCAATAAGATAGCCGTGACCTAAGAGTTCGTCCAAAATGTCGTTGATGGAATTTCGATTGCGGATCCCTGTTCGTTGGAAAAGCCCTTGATGGGCAAATTCACGGCTGTGGGATTTGGCAATGTAGGTTCTCACCATATCAGTGATGTTTGTGTTGTTGTGACTCATAACATCAAAACCGCGCTCAATGACAAATTGGACCTGACGCATCGCGGTGGCGTCTTCGCTTGCTAAGTGGGCGAGTGGAAGACCTCCACGAGCGAAATAAATTCTGCATATGTCCACAATAGTCGGTGAAAGATTTATTCCTAAATTTGGTAGCGCGAAATCATTCTGTTGATCCAATATATTAACGAATGTGGCGAGGCCATGCTTTATTTGAAGCACGCCTTTTTCTTGTAAAATTTCGGGAAGGCTTAAAGGAAGCAGACGAATAAATTCTGCACGGCGTTGTAAACGCTTTCGGCAGGTCGTGCTTAAATATTGTGGATTCGAACCTGAGACAATGAAGGAAATACCGTTATCGAAGCAGATTTTTAATGCGTCGAATATCGCCTCTGATTTTTGAACTTCATCGACAAAAACGAGTGCTGGCCCCTGCGTCATTGAGCGCACTTGATTTAGTATGTACCGTCCATCTAAAGCAACGGCATTACGGAAGATGACATCATCACCAGTAAATTCATGAATGGAAAATCGCGAAGACAGGCGTTGTAATGCAGCTTTTACGGCTGTTGTCTTTCCGCAGCCAACAATCCCTGCTAGAATCAGCGCTGACGCATCGAGGCTTGAGAATTTCCTGTCAATGAAATCATCAATTTCTCTATGAATATAAATGGTTACACCTCTGCTTGAGAAAGTTTAATTTTAATTATACTTTCTCTTGAGAAAGTAATCAAATTTTAATACTTTCTCCGAACCCATTTATCGGCATCTTCTCTGGTTTTACCACCACTTAAAAATAAACGGCAGCGCACTAAACGTTAAGCCTACTAAGATGCAGGCCAAAAGAGATGGCGTAAAGTAACCATATGCCATCAAGGCGATACCGCAGGCAACGATCGGCACATTGGTCATCCGTCGACCATATGAAAAATAGATATAGCCGACGGCGGAAAATACAATGCTGGCAATGATAACGCTGGAATCAAAATTCATTTGGATCCTTTAAAGTGCTAGTACCGCGTGGACAAGCTTACGTATTCCCTTAGCTACGGATTTAAGATCAGTGTCATGCATATAAGCAGGAGTTGTTACGATATTGAGCCGATCATCGACGACAATGTCCTCAGAGCTACTCGCAACATAGGTGACACCCATGGACATTGCAGCCTTTGCGGCATCATTGTTCTCGGGGCCTAAAGTCAGAGTGATTTTGTCCGAGCCGAATATTTTTGCCAAGATGATCGGAGCAATGCAAATAGCACCAATAGGTTTGCCCGCAGTTTGAAATCCGAGAATCCATTCTGAGACGATTGGATCCACAGACATTTTAGCCCCAGAGGACGCAAAGTCGCAGAGGTTTTTAGCCGTCCCACTTCCACCAGGAATGATAAGAGCATCATAGTCTTCGATCTTTGCAGTTGTAATATCTTTTATACGACCACGAGCTATACGCGCTGATTCCACTAGCATATTGCGATGCTCATCGTTCTCTTCTTTGCCGCTCGCATGATTCACAACACTTGCCTGGGCGCGATCGATCGCAACAGCTTCCCAACTTGCGCCGGATTCTTCGATAGCCAATAATGTTACAACAGCTTCATGAATCTCAGAACCATCACGATGGCCAGAGCCGTTTAATAATACTGCAATTTTTTTCATAAGATTCCTCCCGAGAGAAAGATTTTTACGTCGTTCTTCAGTCATATACCTCTTTGTAAGTATCGTAAAGCTTTGTATCTCCGCTGAGATTCTTCGTCCCCAGGAATGACCGCAAGTACAACTTAAGCTATAATTCTAAAAACGATGTAAAGGAGCATGCCAGGTGAAAACCATTTTACTTTTGCCAATACTGATTTGCTTTATTTCAACTGGCTGCAAATTATTCCAATCGACTCCAACGTCTTCGCAGAAATTCGCTGAATCGGCAGATAGCTCTCCGAAAATCTGTGCCGCGATTCGCGGTAATGGTCATTATCTTATGGCCCATTTTGGTGCATTGGCGCGAATATCTGAACACTACGGATCCATGTATGCCTTGGCGGGTGGTAGTTCGGGAACAATTACATCGTTCCTATACGAAAGTATTCGAATTCATCCAGACGTTCAGGGTGCTGTCGATCCCGAACGAGGACTTCGTACGGCATTACTTTTGAAGAGTGTGATGGGATATATTCAAGCGCTTGAAGACTCGCCTGAGGCTAAGGGAATTTTATTTCTCTTAGATGTAGTTCAGAGAGCGAAAGCAGCAGGAATTTGGCAGCTTTCGGATGATCAATATCAAGAGGCAGCTCAGCGTTTACTGGAGATCTTAAAAGATGACAAAATCACCTCACTCGTCAACCCGGCGGTCTTGGCCGATTTGCAGCCAAATGGCAAGCAGTCTATCGAGACCTATAAGTTCAAAGTCAATGAGATTACAAATGCGCTGAAAGCATTTGGTGCCTTTAATGCTGAGGATCAGAGAATCTTTTTTCGTGATGGGATTGTTAGCTTTAGTGGACTCGCGAGCGCAATGGGGCGTATGGCCGATTTTTATGCCGCACGCAACGTCAATGCTGACGCAAGTCTTAGTGCCTTCATTACGAACTGCAGCTCGCTCCGCGTTCAAGGTAATAAAAACTGGCAACAAGTTGCAAAACAATCGACCGCTGCAGGACTCTGTGGCGATCTTCTAAAGACCGCAGTGAATAATTACCGCAAACCATTTATAGGCGGCGCAAAAAGGCAAAAAACAAGAGCGGATGATAAGATGGGTGCATTTATTCCTACGATTATCCCAACTGCAATTCTTTATGGTGCAGAGGCTAAGAAGGCTCATGATGATGCGTTTGCTCGGTATGTATTTGGTCAAGAACCAAATATGGCCATTAGGTTTAGTGATGTGAGATTTGGTTATTGGTTTCCAGAATCGATTGCCGATCATGTTCGAAAAAATATCGGCAATTTCGCCGACGAACGTGCCCAGAAATTTCTTGAAATCGGAACCAATGCAAGCTGGGCTGATGTCATGAAGGCATCCCCGGCAGAACCGGGGTTATCTCGCACGGTAAACATTAACAATGACATGATCTCTGTTGGCGGTTGGGGAGATTTGAGCCCAGTTCAGGTTCTGAAAGCTGCAGGATGTGACAAGGTTATTTACGTGACGCGTCGAACCCCTGAGAGTACCTTTCTTGTGAGCGGCCAACCGATTGATCGCACCAAACGGGCGCCACACGGTGTCGCCGAACTTCTTAATATGGAAGAATCCGATCGCCTGGGCCTATTCAATGAAGCAGATAAAAACAGCTCCTTTGGCTCTGCGCTTACTCTCGCTGGCGCAGTCTGGTGCACCGATTGGAATCGGTTTAGCGATTTTCAAACGGAAGACATGATGAATGAAGCCTACGATGCCGAGATGGTTGTCAATGATCCATTCTTTGCCACGGGCCTCCGTCCTTATCTAAAGCGTCCTGCCGGTCCTGTCGTGGGCTGTACCTCACCGCCGCAGTAAGGGAACTACTAACCATAGCGCGTCATATGCTCCCTCCCGAAAATCTCGACAGCGCTCCACTGGTTGTGTTCACGGCATTTCAATGTAAGATTATCTGCATCATGGGTGCCGCCTCTCGCCCACGGGATAATGTGATCAATTTCAATCATCATCCTTGAACCGCAAGGCATACCGTTGGAATATTCGTGGGTGCAGTATCCTTTGTCCCGCTGCCACACCAAGTGTTTAGTCGCTGCTGGAATCTTTGGTCGTTCGGTTGCAACTTCCTTCCGCGCGGAAGGAAAAGTTTCCTCCCTCCCCTCAAAGGTGTCCTTCTTTAAAGCAGCAGGCGATGGGACCCTCCCGTGGAAAGTGTCCTTCCGCGCGGAAGGAGGCTTTTCTTGAGTGCTGTTTTTTTCGGCTCGCTTCTCGGCCCGTTCAGCTTTTTTCAGGGGATCTTTGCGCTCTAGGAGCTCACCTAGTGCCTTAAGAATAATATCTTCGTTAGCTGGAATCGATCCTCCATGCGCCAGGACCTCGCGGGCTCTTTCTAAGAGCTCCAATTGTGATTTTGTAAGTCTCAGATGAATATCAATAAATGTTTGCTTGTCTTCTAAAACGGTTCCCTCTTCGGTGATTGATGCGACGATATCTCGAACTTCGCGTGTCGATTTTAGTTTGATGCGTTCTCGTAAAATTTCGGCATTAGCTGGTGTGATTTTTTTTGAAAGCATGGATACGTGACTAACGCAGGTCTCGCCGCGCTCGATCATCTCTGTGAATTCCGGATACTTTTTGAGGATACGGTAGGTCTGACTACGCTTCCAAAATTGATTTGGAGTAAGTCCGATAAACCAGGCGAATCTTTCTTGATTCATCATGCAGTTGCCGGCACCGTTTTGCTCAACGAGTAGACCAACAAGTCGAACAGACAATAAAGAAATTTTACGTTCTTCTGCATGCAATTCCTTTGCAGCTAAAATGAGTCCGCGTAATCCTTCTAGGACATGAGAATAGTTTTCGAAGTGATCGATGCGACGGGTTATTTCTTGTGAAAATGAAGCAGTCATATGTTGGTACCTCCAGTGAGGTAAGCCTACCATAAGGTTTTTTTTGATCATTTTTCCATAAAGGTTCCCGGGACGAAAAAATGGTTTGTAGATCTTTTATTTGATCGGTATTCGAGAGAAATGTGCTGATTGATAAAATAAATCAAAAAAATTATTTCTGAGGCGAGGACATGGGCTTGAGCGTGTCGAAAAACCTGTCTAGTGAAAAGTTTAAAGAAATATCTTTTTTTGCTAGGATGGCGGAAGTGGTAGTGCGAAATCGAGTTAATCCCATTCGGCGAATAGCAGGAAATCTAGCAAGTGGAAAAGGCCCTTTTGCCAAACTAGGATGCACAAAAAAATGGTAGTTTAGGTCTCTGCTCCATTTTGTCTGGTTCTATTTATCAAGAAAAAAATTCCTGTAGCAAGGATAGCTCCACAACCATCCGTATATTTTTTTATTCATTTATAGGGTTTCACCGTCCACATGGGTGCAGTCCACTGGTCACCCAACATCAGGCAAGTGTAAAATTCAAGTTTTTCAGGCGGATGAATTCTTCTCTCAAGACGAGAAATTGTCGCATATTTGCGAGATATTTCATCTAATTCATTTTTTAGTTCGCGGATCGTTGCGGGTGTAAACTGCCTTTGTGATACTTCAACCAGTGTCTGAGGGTTTGGTGTTTCGACACACTGCATATAAGTTGCAACTTCGCTGATCCATCGTGCATAGTAGGCTTTCCACAGAGGGCCGTTTGGTAGCCAGTCCATTCCGTCTTTAACGATTAATTCCACTGATTGACCGGAACCTATCTTTAAAAACTGATGACTTTCTAGATCTGCGAGATAAGCATCGCAATCAGATTTTGAAATTTGCGAGGCCTTACGGATACTCGATATGGATAAACCACGCTGTAATGCTTTTAGAAAGGCAAAGTGTGATGGATGTTTTGCGAGATATTCTTCCTGCTCGGTGGAGCAGAAATGATATTCAGCGCGCTGTTTCTTTATCAGTTCGACAAGATCAAAAAAACTTACATCCAGCCAATCACAAATCTCGAGGACTCGATCCATGGATAAGTCGTCGCCGTTTAGAAGGCGTTTTGCAGTTGCAATCGAAATAGAAAACTTTGCAGATAAGTCGGTAAGTTTGAGGCCGCGATTCTGCATCAGATACTTAAGGGCATCTTGCAGGGCGTGTACTTCTAGGCGGCGTTCTTTCATGATTTTCCTATGGCAGTTATTAAAAGCCCAAGCAACGATCTTGAGGCATGCACGGGCCAAACGGCCTTATTTTATAAGTAAATTCATATGTTTACTCAAAGTTGTCTCAAGAATGCCAATGACCTAAAGCATCAAATTATGATGCCTTCTAAAACAATGTATCAAAAATCATACAGATCCGCCATAAGCTTTCTCAGGTCGTCGAGGTGACGGCTGGATCCATAAACTTAAGGAGTTTTATATGAGCCATTTTTTCTCTTTTTCTAAACATGCTTCGATCTGTACCCTTGTCCTTAGCTTCTTTTCTGCTGGTATCGCAAAAGCTGTAACACCGACCACACATCTATGTCTGATTCAGTATGTTGACACAGGTGTCCAGGCGAAGCCCTTATTCACAGAAAGATTCGATGCCAAGCTTGGCGGCGGTTTTGAGGGGATTGTGAAAAATTTTGATGTTAGCCCTGGCCAAGGTGGCTATTACGCTTATGTTGCCCCGAATCTGAATGCGCCGATTTCGAATGATACGGTGCTAATAATTGGTAATTCCACCACACAGCTCAAGAGTGTTTCGTTGGTCAGCTCTGCGGCACCACTGATGCACTTACAGCTAAATGTATCAGATAAACAAAACTTGTCCGTGACCTGTCAGCGTAGCCAAGCTGAGCAGTAAGCAGTATTATATATACTTTCTGACTTATGATGGGGAGTGATTATGCTTGGGACTAAGTCCGCACTTATGTTCATGGTCCTGCTTACATCACTCTCTTGTCGGGTCCGTGACGATGAAGCGACGGCGAATCTGGCAGCCAACACAGATCAGTCCATGAAGGCGTATACAGTTACCGCGACTATGGAACTTCTAAAGCCGGTTGATCCAAAAGCTCTCCAAACCTCATGGCAATCAGCAACCTTCATCAGTGAAAC
>CAZUYQ010000002.1:89446-97463 GCA_964624705.1 uncultured Polynucleobacter sp. | reverse complement strand
TATCGTGTTACTGTCCATCCTTTCGTGGAGTTTCAAAAGTCACTCGCTGCTAATCCTAATTGGCGTGTCGACAATCGAAATAATCCAGGGTTACAAAGCTATTTGGCGCCGGGCATTACCACGAATTGGAATGATGCCATGCGAGTTGAGCTTATCAAATTACTAAAAGAAGACGGGATCAATCCGGAGGGTTTGACAGATTTAGAGTTGGTGCAGAAGGTGAGTTCGTGGTTATTCACGGGTCCTAGATTTACTTATAAGAGCTTATTTATTCCTTATTATGTAGCTGTTCAGAACGGAAAGCTTATTGTTCCCTCGTCTACTCGCATGGAATTCGATCGTGAGAAAAATAACTCCAAAATTTCCTCTGACGAAGAAGCTATTGCGCTCGGTATGCTTGGCAAATCGATGTTCGAGCGCCGCGTTCGTGGAGATTGTACCGCCTCATCTATACTCCAGGCGACAGTGCTTAAGGCACTTGGAATCCCGACACGTATCGTCGTGAATGTTCCGATTGCAGATGCAAATCATCCTTCGGAACTTGAGATGACGCGTCAGGGTATTCGACAAAAGCCTCTACAGACCACCCTTCTCGCCTACTTAACAGCGACCAAAGGTTACTGGGCCAATCACACCTTTAATGAAGTCTATGTCGGAAATCAGTGGACTCGTCTTAACTACAATCGACTCGCTCAGCCCGTTGTTGATAAAGCATATCTGGGTTTGATGGTGCAGGTGGCAAATGTGAGTGATTGGAGCGAGGCTCATCTTGAAACCTGGGGTATGCACCAAGTGGAAAGGCGGGGGCAAGGTTTTTCCGTCAATCCATATCGCATGCTTAGTATTCAAGATTCAAACTTATTTTAATGAGACGGCGAATCCAAAACGCTCTATTAGAATGGAAACAGCGCTCGAATGCCGAATTCCTGATTTTTAAGTGCGAGTTTATAATTTGTAGTATTCGAGTCGCTAGGATTATCCTTGATTAGGTTAGATCCTATATTGGTCGCAAGAGATTCACTATATGATCCGAAACCAGATAGGTATCCACTGGCGGCACGAATCACAATGACCTCAAGTTCTCCAAATCCGTCTGGTTGGATAATGAACGCATTTGTTTTGGTTTGGAATACTTTTACCGTTCCCGCAACGGTTTGAATCCCAATCCCTGCGGAGACAAGTATATCGGGCAAATAATGTGGCGTGATCCCAACTTGCAGGTAGGATTTCCAATTGACTCCGTACATTTGGATATATGCTTTGTCCACGGGAGCAGTCGCGACATCGGCCGGCGCGGGCCCTGTCTGAGATGTTGATGTCTTCGAAGTGCTGGTAGATGTTTTCGAGGTGCTAGTAGATGTCCCGCTAAACCCAGCTGATGGTTTAGTAGCTAATCCACCTGTGTAACTTAAAGATGAAAGAGTGAAACCAGGCCTAAAGTAGAATAGGCCCTGGCGTTCAAACGGTCTCTCAATATAGACACTCACGTTGTAGGAATCTGTTCCATCGGGTGCTAAATAAGCAGAACATCGCATCTGCCCCGCAGTCTCAGTTGTTGCCGTATCGCAATCTGTGGGGAGGGTTTTTGTGACAGGTGTGTCATATGAAATTGCAGCGTAGCTTGTCGTGGTTGAATACGAAAGACCAAGATTGTATCCCCAAATGCTGCCCTTGCCGAAGCATATCGTCTCAGTGCTCAACAGCATTAGCGTTATTAGGATGTTTTGAAACAAATATTTCATCCTAAACTGTCGGCAGTTAGCAGAAGAACTTGAGTGTATATACCTCTGGAGTCTCGGTATCCGGAGGTGGATTGTTAAAATATTACCGGAATTGTCTCGTTAGGCATCTTTAGAGCCTCTACATGAAGTTCTGCAGCCTTTGGGTTTAGAACTAACCTTTTACCAGACTTCCCATCGCGGTTAATCTGCATCGCGATCTTGCCTTTAGAATGCTAGACTTTCAGCGACTGCTTCTTGGATTGTTGCATTCAGTTTTCACGGAGATACATATGCTAAAAATACTATTAACTTTTATAGGTTTACTATTTTTAACTCCTGAATCGCCCGCGCAGTTTGATCCAGTCGATGTGCCGTGGATGGCTAGTCTGCAGAAGTCTAAAGTATTTTTTATTCATGTCTGCGGATCAGCAGATATTATGCCAACGAGAAAATCACTTGCCCGGGATTTCATACTTGGCCCCAAAGACGACGGCTATTTTTTTACCGAGACACCGGGAATCCCGGAGTACTGGACCTATGTGCGCGAGCACACGTTGCAAGAAGCAAAGGCAGCGTTGCAAACTCGTTTTAACGAAGCGCATTTATGGCGATATACGCCAGACCAGTTGGTCGATTTGGGGAAACCTACTAAAATGGAGTTTCCGTTTATTGCTACGATTAAGGACTGTATGAATGGATCTAAAAACTCACTGGGCTTGGTATGTAACTCAGATATGAACCGGAAGGCATGCTGCGCAGAAAAATTTGCAGGCCCTGTGTTTTACTGGGGGCCAAATCAGGACTATGCGCTGAAGTTTTCGCCCGATCCAAGTGTTCAACTCAGAGTGAAAGGCGAAAAGAAAAATCGTTTTTGTAACTTCCAGCAAATCATCGAAGTGAAGGGTGCGGGACGGTAAGTGTTGGGACGAAACTTCATTTTACTGTTTCAACGAAAACAAATCAAAATTATAACAGAGCAAATCTTCCTCTGGAGATTCCTTCACCACAGCGCGAATCGATTCAATAGCACGAATCATAATCTCGCGAATTTTCGGCATATCCTTGGCGGATGCAGAAACGACAGAAGAATAATGAAAATTATCTTGAATCGGTCGTTGCAAAGTTTGTACGGCTTGTAAACGCCAGTTGCTATGCGACGGATTTATAAAAGGTGAATCTTTGCCGAGGTGAATGCGTGTCGGCCCCACAAAGTACTCTCCACCGTCTTGGGTTGCGAGTCCTGACCCTAATAGGAATTCAAGTACATGATTGACCGTCTCCTGCGGCAATCGGAGATACTGGCAAATGGCCTCACGTCTGCGTAGGCTAGGGACCGTTAATGCTAAATGAATGGCTGTGTAATACCAGGCGCTATAAAAAATTGCGCAGTGCTCCTCGCTTAATATCTGCGAATAAACGAGACGCTTTGTCAAAGTGCTATTCTCAGACAGAACATCTTCGATTTGGCGGTCAAAATATTTTTTTAAAACGCTGGTGCCCGCACGCTCTTTCTGCACGAGTAATAAAAAATAATGACTTTCACGCTCATTATGATGAAAGAAGATGTTAACTGCTGCTGCTTGTTCCACACTCAAGTCGGCCCGATCTTTTTGAACCATGGAGAGATAAGCTGATTGACAGCCCAGGTGCTCGGCCAAGCGCGACTGTGCACCTTTCCGAATCTCTCGCTCGGCGTCAATCGCTGCGATCAGATAAGTCTTATAGGCAGTAAAATCAAAGACATTGGGGCGAGTCGAAGCCATCAGAACGGGTCCGTTATTTGAGCTTTAAGTTAAGTAGCACTTAACTTTTTATACCAAATTTAATTAACATAATCTAGCGCAGGTGAATGAAACCCATTAAATAGGGGTTTAGCGCTTGAAGTCGTTATAAAAATGTATTATCAATTTTAAAAAAAGGTGGTTACTATGAAAATGAGAACAAGTCTTTTAACAGCAATCGTTACATTTGCAGGTCTAATGACAACCGCGGCTTATGCGGACCATGGCCCATGTCAGCAGCCCTTCGGTGGTTCAGAACATAGTTTTGGCATCCCTGGCCCAGGAACCTTCGCAGATGCACGCGAAGCGTTTGCTGACTCTGCCGAAGTACAGGCCCGCATTGCCCTAGTCGAGCGTCATGGATTTTGTGCAACCGATCCGACACCAACTGTTACCTTAGTTGGTCCAAGCTGTGCAGGTTCCACTGATAGTTTCTGTTTGGAGACCTATAAGGTCGCGAATACCTATATGCGTAATCGTCATCAAGTTCGCGAAGTCTCAGGCCGCTATTTTGTGTATACAGGCTTGAAGGCTCGATTCGAAGCTGATCCGGTCGACATCAGCGGTATTGGTCGCGTTGTTCGGTATTCTCCTAACGATAGCGAAGTCCTGATGAATGCATTATCCGACTCCAATATCGTCGATGCATCGGGAGTGATGGGATCACAAACTCTCTTTGTTGGCCAAGTTCTTTGTTCGCAGCCGGTTGTCATGCATCCTGTTCCACATTGCACTTTGATAAATGGTTATGATGTGATGGAAGCGACTGAATCATCCGCCTTTACGATCAATCGATTCTTAATAGCGCAGCGTGCCCAAGTCGGACCTACAAATATTGTCGGAGCCTATAATACTGGCGCAGCCCTAGTTACCTGTAAGCGTGGTGTCTACCCAGGAGCGCAGGCAGCTTGTTCGTTAGTGGTTGAGAATTAAGATTTACGAATCAATCAGTCGCCGCAATAAAACTGGCAACAATAGATAACGCGTTGGGCGCCTGCAGATACTTAGCTGCAGTCGACCAACGCGTTTCTAGTAACCACTGCACTTGCTCGTAACGGTACTTGAGCCCAGGAGC
Organism: uncultured Polynucleobacter sp.; assembly: GCA_964624705.1. Lineage (GTDB taxonomy): Bacteria > Bdellovibrionota_B > Oligoflexia > Oligoflexales > RGVZ01 > CAMDKS01. The sequence continues at coordinate 92,886 of CAZUYQ010000002.1, read as the reverse complement.
AGATATCTGAGTCCAGTAAATTGTCGCCTTCGGATCGAACGCATGGACGCTTTCTTTGAAACGCAGGAATGTCGAAATTTTTGACGTAAATAAATATTCTGTTTCCAGGGCCGCGGTTAAAACGGACGTCGACCTGCCTTCAATCAGCTCGGGTGGAATATTTGTAGGTAGCGGTGCCCCGCCATCATCTTCGTCAGTTTCTTCCTCATCCTCTTCGTCATCTTTTGGTGGCCCGCTATAGAAGTCTAAAGTTGCTGATGCTTCTAGACTCGCCCGCCATCTCTTCTGTTTCCAAGTGGGTTTTATACTCACATAGGCAGTAGTCGTTCGATTGATGAGTCGACTATCACTTGTGATGGGCGCTGACAGCATGGCGGTTCCTGTCCACTTAAGCCGGTTCGAGGTATTAAACTCGAAATAGAAACCGGCTGCAGGATCACTAAACCCATCGCCTTCTTGGGCGTAGAAGTCGACTAAAAGTCCAAGATTTCGATTTAATTCATAGCTAAAGTCGAGTGTGACGGAGGTTCGCTCCAGGCAGCAGGATTCGATATTTGGATCGATCAGCCAATAGTCGCCACCAACTCGTTGTACGACTGAAACAGCTAATTCTGTTGCAATGGATGAGGAGTTAGGCCCTCTCGGAGCACGCTTCTCGGTCGAAGGGGTCTTATCCGACATCGACTCTGCGTCAGCGAATGCAGTCGCCTTAGCGGCATTCAGCATAAGCAAAACAAATAAGATGGGGCGCAGAAAGACCATTTCTTGTTATCTATTCTATCTGAAGCGGAGATCCGGACCACGAGGTGTTTGCTGGTAGCATCTCACCTTTCATCAGTAGAGATAAGTCACCTAGTTTGGAGCCAGACTTCATCTCTGTCTCATATAGAATAGTCGACATGGTACCCACACTGCAACGTCTACCAATTTTTACCTTGCCAAGTTTAAAGATCCGATCTTCAAAGAGGTGGGTTTGAATATTTGCGTCTTCGTTCAGCATGGCGTCACTACCGATAAAAACCAAGTCAAACTCTGTAAACCAAGTGGTATCAAGATAGCAGCGACTGCCTATTTTCATGCCGAATAATCTGAGAGTCATCGGTAAGAACGGTGTACCTCGCAATAAATCGAGAAAGAATAAAACGCCAAAATTTTCGTAAACACCGGTGATAAGTTCTGAACGCCAAACAAAGTGAGACCACAACGGATGTTTTGAAGGTTTGTACTCCCCAACCAAAAGCCATTTTAAAGCGATAACAAAAAGAACTCCGCATGCACCCGCAGCTAGATAGACAAAAGGCAGAACCAGCATATGCGCCCCAAAATTACCGATACCGTGATAGTGATCAATTAAGTGCAGGATTAATGCTGAAACGAAAATAAAAAGTGTCGAAGGAAGTATGACTCGGAAAAATTCAATAAAATATCTCAACGCAAGTAGATTGCCAGTGGGCCGGTATGTTTGCGTCTCCGAAAACTGTGGTGCTTCTTCGCGCTTCGGCAAAAGAATGGCGCTTGCACCGAGCCAGGACGTGCCATTCGGTACTGGATTTTGCTGCGGTGGTCGAGAAAGAACACCGATAAGAATTTGATCGCCAATCATAGATCCGGCAGGTAACAAAGCGCTGTTACCGATAAATGTTCGTCTACCAATCTGTACTTGCCGAAGCTCCATCCAGCCACTCATAATTTTCGGTGCGCCTAGTGAAATATCATCGGCTAGGAAGCACTCTGGACCCGCAATCAGGAGGTCGGGCTGCAAAGATCTTACGGTAGAGACTTCAGAGCGTGCACCAAGTCTGGCACCCAATAACTTAAAGAACGGTCTAATATACAGCGTTGCATATATTGTACCGATCACATCGAGACTTAGACTTAGGACATGATCTACAAACCATTTGCGAACATAATATGCACCCGCGATGGGGTAGACACCTTCGCGAAGCCTTCCGACCATAACCCATTTAACAAAAATAGTGACCAAACAGAGGCAAAGCACAAAAGAACATGCGGCAAGTGGTGCGCCCCAGAATAAATGAAACCAATGATCGAAATGAGAGATATAGGTCATCATCAGCAAGCCAGGTGCTAGTGAGAGTGAAACCATAAGGGGTACAGAAAAAATGGCGACACACAGCGCTAAAGTGGCGGGAGTTGTCCAAATTCGTTTGGCGGGACGGCGCGAGGTTTCGCTGGGGCCGGTATGTTGGGCAGGCGAGCCGCTGTATTTTTGGCCACGGCCGATATGTGTGCCAGTCGGTAGCGACGATAGATCATCGAGTTGGCCACCGTCATCGATTTTGTTGTTGCCGCCAAGAATCGTGCGGTGTCCAAGCCAGCAGTGATTGCCGATCGTGACACTGCGAATCTTGAGCCAGCCGTCTTCGACACACGTTCCATCAATGGAAGCATCGCTGCCGATGGAGGTGCCTTTTCCCACTTGAACCGTATCATAGCTCGTAATATTGGCAGTACCTAGATAAACACCGCGACCGATCTTCACTCCTAAAAGTCGGTAATAGAAATTTAGCAACGGAGTGCCCACTAGTTGTCCAACCGGAAGGGCTCGGATTAATGTTCTGACAAACCAAAAACGATAATAGTAAACGCCCCATAAGGGATAGCGGCCTGGCTTAATACGTCCTAAAATAAGCCATTTTGCAATCACTCCGATCATCATTGTTGCCGGTACAGTTACAAAATAGGTGAGTAGGGCTCCAGCTAAAGCCTGCCCTGTGGTCGCTTTGTTTAATACAAGATATGCATAAACGAAATAAGGCCCAAGCCATTCCCATGCATAAATGCCGGCAATCGGAACTAGGCCTAAGGCTTGTGCAAAACCGCAAATAAAATAGCGGCGATTAGAAGCATGGAAGGTCGAGCGCCGGGTAGGTTTACTTGGATATTTATCTTCTCCTTGGGCGGCGCGATGGTTTGCCAATGCACGAATCGTTGGGAAGGCGTATACATCAGCGACACTCATGGCATGAAATTTTTGGTGCGCTCGCAGAATATTAGTTACTTGCGCCGCTACCAGAGAGTGTCCGCCCAAATCCATAAAGAAATTTTCGGTGACAGAAAGATCCTCGCGATCGAAGGCCTGCTGCCAGGCTTTTAAAATAAGTTCTTCAAGACTATTTGCCGATGCAACTTTTTCTGTTGATTCTTGTGCCAATCGATTCTTGGGCGCCGGTAAATTTTTTCGATCCACTTTGCCGCTCGTTAAAGTCGGGATCGCAGTAACCTCATCTAAAAATGCCGGTACCATAAAAACCGGAAGATGACTCATAAGGTGATTGCGAATAAATGTGCGGTCGATACTCGCGTCATCACGCGGGAGGACATAAGCAGCGATCATTTGGCGATCTTTTAAGTAAACAGCTGCCGCCGCAAGTACACCCGGGCACTGAAGAAGAAGAGAATCAATTTCGGAGAGTTCG
>CAZUYQ010000002.1:76644-89436 GCA_964624705.1 uncultured Polynucleobacter sp. | reverse complement strand
AACCCGCGAATCTTTATCTGATCATCAGCGCGGCCCAGGAATTCATATTCACCGAATCCGTTTAACTTCACTAAATCGCCAGTGCGGTAGAAACGTTCTTGTTTTCCAGTATAACGATCAGAGGTAATAAACTTTTGTTCATTTAAGTCTGGCCGATTAAGATAACCACGGATAACACCAGCGCCGCCAATCAGTAGTTCGCCTTCTTTACCATCAGGCACAATATTCAGAAACTCATCAACGACAAATGCGGAATAGTTTGCAAGCGGTCGTCCGATGGTTACTGGATGATCTGGATTCATTCTGGCGAGTGTTGCAACCACAGTAGCCTCAGTTGGACCGTAGGTATTGTAGATTACGCGCGCGGGGTGATGCCACCGGGCGATCAGATCTGGTGGGCAGACCTCTCCACCAAAAATCAAAATACGAACCGTTGGGATATCCTGATCCACCATCGCAAGTAAGGTTGGTACACAGGACAAAACGGTGACACCCGCTTCTGCTAGAATATTTGCCAAGAAATGGCCGGACTGCATAATCCCTTTTGTTCCCACAAACAAGGTTGCGCCGTGCGCAAATGCTGCCCAAATTTCCTCGAGCGAGGCATCAAATGCCAAAGAAAATCCTTGAAAAACGACATCTGTACTGTTGATTTCGAATTCGACAGACTCAGCACGAACGAGGGCGCAAATATTGCGATGCTCGATTTGGCATCCTTTCGGGCGGCCAGTCGTTCCAGATGTGTAAATTAAATAGCTTAAGCTGGTTTCGGCAATATGAAACCCTTCATTGCTCAGTCGAGTCGTTGGCGCCCGCGAGTTGAAAAGTTCGTCCACTTCCAAAATAGACCGGAACATGGACGTGTCGATGTAACTTTCTTTTAGTGCCGTTTTTACCTCTGGAAGTGTAATAAAAAACTTTGCACCGCTATCTGTGGCGATAAAAACGGCTCGATCTAGCGGATAATCTGGATCAACTGGAACATACGCAGCTCCAGCCTTTAGAATGCCAAGCATCACGGCATAAACATGTTCGTAACGCGGAAGCATAATTCCGACTGAATCACCACGTGCGACGCCGCGCGCGCGCAGTTCCCGCGATATCTGATTGGCACGTCTGTCTAGTTCTTCGTAGGTATAACTAAAGTGCGATGTTTTTATGGCGATATTTTTGGGGAATCGGTCGACTGTATTTTCAAAAATATAATGAAGCAAATTTTCGGAAGCAACGGAGGAAAGATCCTGAGGTGGCTCCGTATCAGACGAAGATATGGAACGAGAGATTGATAGGGATTGAGTGGTCGACATACAGTCGGATGTTTTCTTCAAGAAGTTAAAAATCAGACATAACTATTCGGCTATTAGGCTACTTTGCATCAAAGAATAAGTTCGCAGATCTGACAAAAATTAGCAGCATTAATCGTTAAAACAGGCGAATTTGACGGGGTTGTTACGTATTTGTCATTTCGTCAATTGTTTCAGCTCTGCATGGAGATTAAGGCTTTGTCAGTTTCTGGCGATAAGCATGTAAATTAATATTCGCATTTGAATGACCGAGAAATTCAGAAGCACTTAGGCAAATCTTCAAAGTCTTTCGCAAAAACGGCGAGAATTTTTGGAACTGTTTCTCCAAGCATTTTTTTCAAAACTTGGGCGTCGTGAGTGGTCCATTTCAACGAACTATTGATACTTTTTTGATGGCCCTCACCAAGGGCGCGACCCAGTTCATAAGACCATTCGCTTGCTTCTTTATCGGAGGCATTCTCTGTCGAGATTTTTTCGCTTAGACGCTGATAACCATAAAACCCAAATGCTGCAAATTCAGGAATGGATGAAAAAATGGTCGTCGGAATAAATCCGCCCACGTATGCAGGGGCTAATTTTTTTGCTAGCTCGGTGACTCGCGTGCCATTAAAGCGCGCACTGGATGGTCTGTTCAAAGATTGATCGATTGCTGAACCGACACAGGCTTTTACTTCGTAGGTAACATCATTGCATTTTGCTCTAAATCGCGGCAGCCCGATGGATGATCCACCGTGAAAGGGAGCATAAGTAAATTTCTTACATTCCGTTGAAAAATCAGCTGCTGAAAGTCCAGCCATCTGAGCTAAAAATTGCTTAGCCTTATTAGATGCAGTCGGGGGAGGGGCCGGCTCTTCAATCTTTTTTTGATCAGCATCCTGCAACTCATAGTTTTTGGACGGGGACTGATCCTGGCGGATTTTGTTAAGTGCGGATATATAACCCTCGACAAAATTCTGAATCAGCGCTGACCTAGGTGCTTCAGGAAAATGAAGCGGCAGACTTGCCGCCGCACGCATAATATCTAAAAGTCTAGGACCAATTGTAACATCGTCGTAGTCATTCATAGCGTAGTGGGTTTGCTCATCATATGTAAAAGAGCCTAAGTTGCCAAAGTGTGCATCGCCATAGATTGGTCCGCGACCAAGCGTTGTATATATGGTTTGATAATCAATTCCGAAGGAGGGCGCTAGGTGCCTCAATTCCCAGTAAAAAAGCTGAGTATTGATTCCGTAAAAATCCCTAAGACTTTTTGACATCTCGTCGATCATAACTTGCTTGCTTTCTGGATAAAGATTCCAGCGATCAGCATGGGTTTGAGTTATGAACTTAATTTTCTCGCGATTATTTTCAGAACAAGTGTTTTTTGCAAAGCCTGGAACGGAATAGGAAGAAAGTATGATCAGTATTCCAGCAAGGAAGGATTGATACGCAGATTTCATGTTAATCCTTCGTGATATTCAAGAATGGGGGACGTCCACCAGGATTCTATCAAACTTTTGACTTGTTCTAGGTTAATTTTATATGAATTTTCTTAATTACTTCATGCTCAAGTCACTGCTATCGCGAATGAAACGGGCGTTTACGGCGATTGTTTTTGCGGATGATCGGGCAATGGAGTCGCGACCTCGACATTACCTGCTGCGGATCGGAGCACGTTTTATAAAATGTCGCTGAGTTTTGTCGTCTTCTTCTTGACATCATTGAGGTTTTTAAGGCAAACATGGGGCCTTCCTTAAACTAACCCCTGGCCTTGGCCCAAGCTCAATGCGGAGACATTCCCGACCATGATTCATTTAAGTAATGGTACGAAACGATTTGGTGACCGCGTTCTTTACCAAAACGCTAGTTTCCTCGTTCGTAACGGGGACAAGATCGGTCTCGTGGGACCAAATGGTGCGGGCAAATCAACCATTTTTAAGATTATTGCTGGCAAAGACCATTTGGATGACGGGACCCTCTCGATTGATCCAGGTGTTTTGATCGGTTATTTCGACCAGAATGTTGGTGAGATGCGTGGGAGGTCTGCTCTTCAGGAATGTATGGCGGGCGTCGGTCGAGTCTCGGAACTTGGCCAAGAACTATCCAAGATGGAAGAACGCATGGGTCGCATGGGCGACGAGCCCATGGAAGACGATGAGATGATGAAGTTTATGGAACGCTTTGGCGAGCTCCAGATGGAATTCCAACAGCGGGGCGGATACGATCTCGAAAGCCGTGCCCAAGCGATCATGACAGGTCTTGGTATTGGCCCCGGTGTTTACGATCGTCCCGTCGAAAGCTTTTCCGGTGGATGGAAAATGCGTATCGCACTTGCGCAGATTCTATTGCTTAATCCGGATGTTTTACTGATGGATGAGCCCACTAACCATTTGGACATCGAAAGTATTATTTGGCTCGAAGAATGGTTGAAATCGTTCAAAGGTGCACTGGTTATGACGTCCCATGATCGGGAATTTATGAACCGTATCTGTAGCCGCACCGTCGAGATTGCTAATAAATCTATTACTGTTTACAGCGGTAATTATGATTTTTATCTTCGCGAACGTGAATTGCGTCGAGATCAGCAGGTCGCGGCATTTAAGCGCCAGCAAGAGATGCTCTCAAAAGAAGAGGAATTTATTTCTAAGTTTGCGGCGAGGGCGTCGCATGCCGCGCAGGTTCAAAGTCGGGTAAAAAAACTTGATAAAATAGAACGAGTCGAGATGCCGGTGGAGACCAAGAAAATTCATTTTGAATTTGCCACTGCGCCGCGTAGCGGCAACGACGTTGTTCGTATGGAAAAGCTGGCAAAATCCTATGACTTACCCGAGGGCGGGGTTCATCCCGTGTTCAGCGGGCTCAGCGGTGTTGTTCAGAGGCAAAATAAAATTGCTGTTACTGGAGTCAACGGTGCCGGGAAAAGTACTTTGTTGAAAGTAATAACCGGCCTGACGGAGCCGACAAGTGGTACCTCGGTGATTGGTGCGAGTGTAAATCTTGGGTATTTTAGTCAATATAGTTGCGATCTTCTGAATGCGGATAAGACCATTTGGGAAGAGATGACCGAGCGACTGCCGATGGCTAGCGTCGGTTTTTTACGAAATCTTCTCGGAGCCTTTATGTTCTCCGGCGATGATGTTGAAAAAAAGATCAAAATGCTCTCTGGTGGTGAGAAAAGTCGCGTTATGTTGGCGTGTATTCTTGCACAACCGGTTAATTTCCTCGTTCTCGATGAGCCGACGAACCATCTCGACATTGATTCGCGAGAGATTCTTCTTAATGCGCTTACAAACTTTGATGGAACTGTCATGATTGTAAGCCATGATAGATATTTCTTACATGGCCTTGCAAATCGCGTGTTTGAGATTGATCATGGTGTGATGCGGACGTATGAGGGCGATTATACGTACTATCTCGAAAAGAAGGCCCGCGGCGAGTGAATAGATATTGAATTTCTGGCCTAATTCCCTGATAATCAAAGCAAAGTAAGCTTTGACAATCTCATCAGGAAGTATGCCATGCGGGCGACTGATCCATTTAATCATATTGAGTTAGCAGAGCATCTCCGACTGCAGCAACGCGGTGCGTGGGAAATAGATACTTGCGTCGACTGGTCCATTGGCGTCGACCCTAATAAATTTTTGCTTCCACTAGACGATTCGGCAATTGCCTTTCCAGGAGCCAGTGCGGAGCAGAAGTTGGCCTTGTCGCAGTTGATGGGTCTTATCGTTAATGCCACCATCAGTGAGATGGAAGATTGTTTACCGCGTCTCAAGAAATTTGCCTGGGAAGATGTTCTACGTCGCTACCCGGTGAACCCGGAGCTTGTGGACCTTGGCGAGCAGTTTTTTCTTGAAGAAGCTAAACATGCCGCAGCGTTTAAAAAATATTTGAATGCATTCTGCCAGGCGGCCGGTGTTTCCTACGAAGACGTTGACACTCTTTTACCAAAAGCGTTCGGCAGTCACTTTCAGTCGGCGATCATTCGCAATGCAAAATCAGGCGGTCAAGCTTTTTGGTGGGTTGTAAGTAACGTTGAAGAAGTTTCGATCAATATTTTCCAGGGAATTTACCGCAACCGCGTTGATGTCGACCCGCTTTATTTTAATCTCCACCGTCGCCATCTCGAGGAAGAAAGTCGTCACGCCAATTACGCGTTCTTGATGATTAAACTTATTGAGCATGATGGCCGTGGTCTTAAAGGTTGGTGGCATCGCAAGACTGATTTTACTTGGGCCCAGTTAGTGGCGGCGCCATGGGTAATCACTGAGCTTTATAAGTTTTTCAAAGTAAAAGATTTAAAGCATAAGAGCCCATGGTTCGAAGTCCTTGCGAGTTGTATTCCGCTTTATGAAAAAATGTCGACTAGTGAGAAAATTCGTAGGATGTTTGTCGGCGCTCCTTATGTCAGTTGGATTTTAAATCCGAATCACCGCAATCTTCATCGTGATACTGCGCGTGAACTAGGTAGCTGGATGTTGCCTTATCCGGGTACGACGCGTGTACCGATGTCGACTACAGACGGGCACTCAGGAGATGCTCATGCTCTCTGAAACGTTTCATGAAGCAGAGATTCGCGGACTTAAAACTGCCTGGTTAGAAACGGGTGTGCGAGGTCGACCGGTTGTTTTTTTATGTCACGGCTTTCCCGATGATCCTTCTGCCTGGACGCAGCAAATTAGATCCTTGGCACCTTACTATCATGTGATCGCACCATACGTACGTGGTTGTGACCGTTCTGAGGCAGCCGAAGACCTACGACGCTATGGAACAAAATCAATTCTTCTGGACCATCTTGAGATTTTAAAACGTGCAAATGTTGCAGTTGATACTCCGATCACAGTGATGGGACATGACCTTGGTGCTGCGCATGCAATTGAATTAGCCCGAGTCCTCGGGCGTCGTCTTATGGCAGCGGTTGTTATTAACGGAACTGATGTCGGAAGTTTTGCAAGACGCCTCAGTCAGTCGTCAAAGCAACGCGGAAAAAGCTGGTATATGGGTTTAATGCAGCTGCCAATCATACCTGAAGTGCTTGTAAAAATGGCTCCTGAGAGTTGTAGCTGGCTTGCCGGCGAGCTTGGTGGATTACCTAAAGAACTTCGTGAGACGGCCGGATTTGAACGTCGCACACTGGCCCCACTTAATCAGTACCGAGCTTTTGCAAGAGAAGTCCCCAAGCAAGTCAAAGATCGTCCCGCCCGAATTAAACCGCCATTGCTTGTGATCTGGGGACGAGACGACGGGTTGCTTGCGGCGCCCTCGAGAGCAGAGTGGGAACGACTGGCCCTGCATGTGACGATTCGCATCATGGTTGGTGGTCACTGGGTCCATCGAGAAGATCCCGAAACTGTTAATGCCGTGTTGTTAGACTTTTTAGAGACTGCCAAGAAGCAATATGATGCTGAGGCTGATTCTAGTAAAAGACAGGATGCTGATTTGTCGCCTGGAATAGGATCGCAAGTATAATGGAATTGAATTTCAAACATCATTTGAAGCCTAGTCACGCATTAAATTTAATTTCGAAAATTAATGCATTACCTGTGATAAATCGCCGTCAGCGTCTCGGGCTTATTCGACAGAAGAACAAAACGGATATCTTAAAAGTCAGACGATTGCCCAGCAGTGTGCGATTGAAGTCGGTGCACTGATTCAGCCGGGGTGGACCGAACAGCGAGCTTCGCTGCTTATGGAAACCTGGCTCCGCGATCACGGCGTGAAGGCGTTCTTTCATAAACCATTTGTTTGGTGGGGAGATCGCACTCGCTTTGTCGACGTAAAAACGTACTGGAATTATTTGCCAAGTAAGAAAGCCCTGTGTGAGAACGATGTTTTTATTCTCGATGTTGCGCCGATTGTGAATGGCTTTATATCGGATATCGGTTTCTCCGGCTGTCTGGGGTTTAATCCAGAATATAATCGGGCGATGGAAACATTAGCTAGATTGCGAGTTGAAATTCCAGTTCTTGCCGAACAATGCGGGCAAGGGCGAGTCTTATGGGATCTTCTGGATCAACGCATCAAAAATGATGGTTGGGAAAATATCCATGCGACTTATCCATTTGGGGTTTTAGGACATCGTTTGCATCGCAACACAAATACGGTAGAAGCTAATTTTATTCATTTTGGTTGGCAAAGTTACTGGGAATTGATCAGTCGTGGTCTTTTCGGTCAACTTCTAAATAAGGACTTTGCCGGTAATTTGGATGGTCTGTGGGCGATTGAACCACATATTGGTGGAACCAATTTTGGTGTGAAATTTGAAGAAATTCTTGTGATCGAAGCTGGGAAAGCTCGTTGGCTGAATCCTGAACCTGCCTACTGCAAAGAGGTTCTATAGTTATGTCGCTAAAGATCAAAAAATATCTGGGCGAGAAAATTTGTGTGGTCACTGGAGCGGGACATGGTATTGGCCTTGAATTGACCAGACTGATTGCAGCAAATCACGGCGTTGTTTGGGCCATTGACCGTGATCAAGATGCGCTGAATGCATTGCTAGCAGAAGCTAACCGTGCGAACTGGGATGTGCTTCCTTTTTGTGGGGATGTTACAGATATTGAGGCGATGAAGGATTTAGTTAAGACGATAAAAAACAAATCTAGGCGTATTGATCTCTGGATTAATAATGCAGGCATCCAGCGTGTCGGCGCATTTGATGTGATGAGCGAATCGGATTTTGATCTGGTAATGAACGTCAACTTGACCGCAGTGATTCGTATTACAAGGCTCGTGACTGCATTAATGTCGGATCAGGGTGGGGGAGTTGTTTTAAACATGGCGTCGGTGGCAGGGCATGTCCCTGCCCCGTTTATGACCGCTTATGTTGCGGCAAAACATGGTGTCGTTGGATTTACGAGATCACTGCAGTCTGAGTTTGAATTGCTGAAGTCGCCCGTCAGAGCTGCATTTGCGTCGCCAGGATTTGTCGATACCGCGATCATCGCACGCGGCAATCATCAGGGATTTCCTGAATGGCTGTCTTGGATGTTATCCGATCCCAAAACCTGTGCCAGAGAAATCCTCGCCGCCCTTGTTAGCGGTCAAAATGAGATTCGACCCACGATGAGTGGCTCGATGATGCGGATGGCTTACACGTTGATGCCCAAAACAACGGTACGGTCCAGTAAAGTACTCCTGACAAAAGGTTTTAAAGACTTTTTGCTTAATCGCTATCAGGTGCCAAGATGAAAAAACTACTGCTGCTTGTTATTGTTAGCGCAGCATTAGTTAGCTCCTGTAGTTTTTTACGATTGGCTCTTCGCTATGCGGAGTGGATGATTGTTCGCGATACGGTAAAAACCTTTGATTTAGATGATGGCCAAAGTGCCAAGCTTAAGACGGTGGTCAAAAGCGAAATGAAGTGGATTAAGAAAGAATGGCTTCCGGGCTTGATCAACACAGCTCAGGAGTTGGAGCTACGGTGGACGGATGGTCTGAGTCTGGATGATCATCTTTGGTTCGAAAAGGATTGGATCAAACGTCGCGAAGTTTTAGCCCGACACGGGCTACCGAAGTTAGCGCCGATTGCCGTAACTATTTCCGTAGAGCAATTAGGGCACGCGGCCATTGCACTTGGTAAACGTAATGAAAAAAGGGGTGACTTGCTGAAGCTTGATGATTCAGCATTAGAAAAAAAGCGAAAAGTTCAGCTCGAGGGTGCCATGGAAGAATGGTACGGCAAGCTTAGCGATGTTCAGATATCGCAGCTCTGTGAAATTTTTGGTTGTAGTCGGCCAGATGTGGAACGGATTGTGAATTCGGCGCAGCTCTTTCAAGGTCGTTTTCTCGATCTTCTACGTGATGAGCGTGATGAAACGAAGTGGTCCGCAAAGCTTGTCGAATGGACCAATCATCCAGCGCTCATGCTGCCTTTGCCCAAGCGTGCCTCGTGGTTAGAGTTTCGGAATGGCCAGGCACAGCGACTAGCACGGCTAGATAGTATCATGACGCAAAAACAACGAGACCATGCTAAAGAAAAATTGCATGATCTCGTTGAAGATTTAAAGTGGTTTGCAAGTAATGACGTTAAGGATTAAATCTTACCTCAGTTCAGGATAGCCTCCTGCAGACATAAACCATGTATTATTAAAGTCCCAACCTACAAAGGAATTCTGTTGTTGCATCTGCTGTGCTGATAAAGGCACTCCGACAGGATATCCGTCGTTTGTATAACTGGAAGAATTAAGATAATAAATAGAGTCCTTTTCATTTGAAACCATAAAGTAACCATCTGAAAAACCGCTAATTCTCTGCCTAAGATCGGTCCCGGTTGTTGAACTCGTAACGCTCGTTTGTCCCAAACCAGATTGGGCTGTAGCTAAACCGGTGGCATAGCATTTTGTAATTTGTGCTTTGCCTCGGCCTGTAAAGCCCGAGGCATCAATAACTCCTTTTGTCATAGAAACTCCAGCAGACGGTTGCACAAGCATTTGCGATACCAGATTGACACTTCCTGTAGCAAAGGAATCTGAGATTGTGACGTTATTGGCCTCGCCTAAAAGGCCTCCTCCTACCGCCGAGTTTCGGAATCCTGTATATACGCCGTTTATTGCGGTATAGTATCCAGCGGGGAATAAGCATTTTGCTGATTTGGCTGAGACATTGCTGTTTGAGAATGATTTTGAGATTTTAGTTACAGAAGGACCCGCCCCGTCAAACGCGCCAGTACCTTGTAGTCCGATTAGGCCGCCAATGCCTACCTGACAATCAAATAAATTATCTGCTGTAACAGAACCGGTGGAAAAAGATTTCGTAATTTCAAGTGCTTTTGATCTTCCAATCAGGCCTCCAACACTGAGGTCTCTATCAAACAGAGCATAATGATAGTCGGGATTAACATCAGAAGATTGATCCTGATCGGTAGTACGTATTGCCGTGACAGAACCTGAAAAAGATGTATTTGAAATTTTGCGTGGCGATTCACCGTATCTAGTTTCGGCAAAGCCAATAAGCCCGCCGAAGCTACAATCTTTGTTACCATAGCAGCTCGCCGTGACCTTGCCGCTGGCATGGACATTTGTTATTTCTGTATCTGCTGAATAACCCGTCAATGTGCCTACGCTATTGTAAGATCCATACTGCCGAGATAAGCCAAACCCGAAGATGTTGTCTGCAGGAACAGAGCGAAATATGTCACGCCAGACAATGTCCTTATCATACTGAATAAGTTTGACTGATATAGAGGCATTGTTGATGCTTAAGTTTCGGACTACTGACCCGTGGAGGCCAATAAACAGGCCTCCTATTGTGGAAGTCAGATTGTTGATAGCGTGATAATTCCCCTCAAAAGTACCGATAAATATAACTGGCTGCCAATTGATACCTGCTAGATCGAGATCCGAGCATAAGAAATAATTTTGTTGCTGAGTGGGGAATTGGCGTAATTTTTGTAGATCTGTAACAGTATAAATCGGTGTAAAGCCAGCAGGAATGCTGTCTCCTGCACAAGGTGTTGTGGCTTGAACGAACGTTAACAAAATACGCACACCTTTCTTGTTTTGTTTCACAGAAAGTTGGCTTGCTTTTGGCGACACCACGACATTATTGTCATCATCGATCACAGTCCATTTACTGACGATATAACCGGGTGCTGGCGCAGTGGTTAGAGTAAATGTGTCGTCTTTCTTCTTTGGTGGGAACATGCACGGCGCTGCGGTCGAGCATTTTTTACCGTTATCTGCGACAATTGATCCACCGACTCCGCCTTGCACGGCAACAAGAACTGGAAGAAGTTTTTTACGGAATTTGATTTTAACGCGGTAACCATTCCGGGTTTGTTTAATACGAATCAGTTTAAGATCCGGATACTCGGCAGCCATACCGAGCATATCTGTGACAGTCCATTTTTCGACTTCCCAACCGTCAAGGGGAGTTGCAATAAGGTTTGCAAGGTCGTCGACACCGACACTAGGAAAGGAGCATTCTGTGCTGGTTGCGCATACTTGACCATTGGCACCAGTGATTGTTCCGCCTTCAGGGTTTTCAACGGAGACGCGGATGGGGAATGGCTTTTTCCTAAAAGAGACGATCAGTTTAACGCCTTTTTTATTCTGTTTCAGCGTGATCTTATTTAAGTTTGGAAATGTTTCAATCGTGTTGTCCGAGATATCTTTCAACGTCCAACCACCGATTTCGAAATCTGGATCTGGAGCGGTGTCAGCATCAAATGGATCCGTCATATCGATATCTGCAATCGAGCAGCCAGTTGCTTTGCGACAAGTAAATATGAGTTTTTTCTTAGTGGCGCGGATTGTCCCACCTGTACCCCCATCGACGGCAAAGACCATGGCCTGCTTTTTAGCGAACGCAGCCTCCGGCAAAGAAACCAATGCCAGTGCTATAACGAGTAACCATATGGAGCGCATATTGAATGTTTTCATAAGATCTTCCTTAAAATTGAGGCTCGGTCGTGATTCTTATATTTCAAAAAAATTAAGGCGCTAGAATATTTGGATTGCAGCCAGGGACTATGGATGGTGCATTTGCAGCAACACAGATAAATCCGCCGGTACCGACGATCACTCCGTCCATCATAAGATCGCCAGCGGTATTGCAAGTTAGATTTGCGTTGTTGGCTTGTACAAGCTTGACGTTGCAGCCACTGACGCTTGCAGGAACTTTGCCGGCGCTACAATTATTGTAAGCAAAGACAAGATATGGTTTTTGTGGAGGCTGGGCGATATCGCTGATGTCGCGACTACAACCTGGAACGAAGCTATCGCCGTCGGTTCCAAGGCTTAAATTAGAAGCGGTTTGCGAATCTTCTGCCGCAGATTGAGGGCTTCGACCATCTGGGTCGACTGGTCCAGCGCAGTTACTTGCTAAGATTAATAATGGTATTCCGATATAGAACATTTTCATGTTAATTCCTCCTCGCTGATAAAAGATCAGCAAACTTGCAGAGACCATCGGTGGGTGGTTAAGCAAACTTAAGGGAATCATTTAGAATTAAAGTACGAACCGGATATTTGCCGTATAGCGTAATGATTTAAGCCTATTACAGATTTAAAATACTTACTCAATATTGTTTTTGAACTTACATGAACTTTTGTAAGTGCCGGCATGGAGCTATTTTTTTAATTTCGCGACGTGAATATGCCAATACCTAACTGTAGTTAACATCTCGTTGAATTCCCAGTTTCTTGAGCAATCGATGCAAATAGGCTCGTTCCAACTCTAGTAATCTTGCTGCTTCGCTGACATTCCCCTTGGCCTGCCGCAGAGTGAATCGCAAGAACTCCCGATCAACTGTCTCGTGGAAAGACTCCCAAGTCATAATGCCCATTTCTAAATGCAGACGTGCGTCTGAGGTCGCGTCGCCATCAACTCTCGTTAGCATCTCATTAGGAGTCGGGCTCGATTTTCTAAGATCTTCAAGTTCTTCGATATGCTCAATGACTGCGTCTTCCGCGAGGATTGCAATCCGTTCGACGAGGTTTTTTAGTTCTCGGATGTTTCCTGGCCAGTGATACGCTTTTAATTCCTGAAATGCCTGTTCACTAAATTTACG
>CAZUYQ010000002.1:74669-76634 GCA_964624705.1 uncultured Polynucleobacter sp. | reverse complement strand
TACGTTCTCCTAATGAGTGTTCTTGGCAAGCTTCTGCTAAAAAGTGCTCAGCTAGCAAAGGTACATCACTCAGGCGTTCTCTGAGAGAAGGAGTTTGAATTGTCACGACATTTAACCGATAGTAAAGATCTTCGCGAAATTCCCCGGCCGCAATGCGTTCTTTTAAATCGCGATTTGTGGCCGCAATCAAACGCACATCGGTATTTAGGGTTTTTTCGCCGCCAACACGAGTAAATTCTCCACTTTGTAGAACACGTAAGAGCTTGGCTTGCATATCCATATCTAACTCGCCAATCTCATCAAGGAATAGTGTGCCGCCATTCGCTCTTTCGAAAACCCCCTGCCGGGCCTTGACGGCACCAGTGAAAGAGCCTTTTTCATGGCCAAAAAGCTCGCTTTCCATAAGTCCGTGCGGAATGGCGGCGCAGTTGACTTTAATCATCGGCTTATCGACGCGGGGAGATGCGTGATGGATCGCGCGGGCAATGAGTTCTTTGCCGGTTCCGCTTTCCCCGGTGATCAGGACTCGACCCGAGGTGGGAGCGACCCTGTCAATAAGGTCCATAATTTCTTTTAGTTTAGGATGACTGCCAAGCATCTCGGCCCTGGGGTCGGCCTGTCGCTCGAGATTATCGGAGATTTCATTGAACTCAGTCGCTCGACGTACTGAAACAAGAATACGTTCCGGGGTAAACGGCTTCTCAATATAATCGAAGGCGCCCATCTGAGTTGCCTGGAAAGCTTCTGTAGTTGTCCCTTCACCAGAAATAACGATCACTCGAGGTGCAAATTTTTGTTGGCTTAGTATTTTCAGTAAATCGAGGCCAGAGCCATCGGGAAGTCTTAAATCAAGCAAGATCAGATCATAAGGAAGTTCTGTGGGAATGACTTCACCCTTAAATCCAAGCATGGACCTACCAAGTCCTAATGTCTCGGCGTCGGCAACAGTTGCGCCTTCTTGTTCGAGAATGAGCCTAAGACTCACGCGAATATTGCGATGGTCATCAATAATGAGAATGCGGATTCCCGATAGGGAAGTTCGATTGCGTGATACTTGTTTAGTTTGGACCATTTGCTGCAACCTTTTGGCGGAGAGGAATTGAGATAGTAAATGTAGTATTTCCGGGTTCGGATTCGAGTTTAAGTTTTCCATTATGTTCTAAGACCACTTTTTGGCAAATCGCAAGACCTAAACCCATACCAGGTGTTGGACCGGTATGCTTCGTCGTGACATAAGCTTCAAAAATACGTTCTTTAAGCTCTTCTGGCACGCCTGGTCCGTGATCCTGCACTTGAACAAAAACATTGCTTTCATCTAGACCAACCTTTACGGTGATCGATGTAGCGTTACCACGGTCGGCCTCGGCTGCATTCTTGATTAGATTATGAATGACATGCCGCAGCAATTGATCGTCGTGGGGAACTATTAATTCCTTAAGACTGCTTTCAAGATGAATAGTGTGCGGCTGATATGCCGACTCGGCCAGATCCACAGCTTTTTGTGCAGTTGAAATAATATCGCATTCTTTCAATTCCGCGCGTGGTAGACGCGCAAATTCAGAAAAATCATCGACCATCCGTCTTAAGCTTGAGACTTCCTCTAAAATCACACGATGCGCATTCTCTAGTAGTGATTGATACTTTTCGTCGCTACCGTTGTAGTTTCGTTTGAGCTGGCTGATCATGATTTGAATAGGGGTCAATGGATTCTTAATTTCATGGGCCATTTTCCTTGCAATCGTTTGCCACGATGCCAGCTTTTCAAGGCCGATAGTGCGTTGCTGATTTTCAACTAATTCTTCTGCCATCCGGTTAAATTGAGCACTAATAAGGCCGAGTTCGTTGTTGCCATGACGTTGAAACCGAAAGGAATCATCTATTTCAGCATAGCGAATAAATCCATCGATTAATGCCTGAACACGATTGCGAATACGCCAAGTCATGACAATAAACGCCATGAGTAGA
>CAZUYQ010000002.1:71897-74659 GCA_964624705.1 uncultured Polynucleobacter sp. | reverse complement strand
CATGACAGCAAGTGTGATCGATAGTGCCCGAATTAATGCGGGGCGAATTCGATCGCGAAGTTCGAGGCCAACCACCTGGTAGCGCTGTAGAACAGATTCGGCGCGATGGAATGATTCTCCGGCGCTAATACCCTTAAATTCGATCATATGGTGTTTGAATCGAACCGTCTGACGATCGATCCACTCATCCTCGCCTTCAGCATACTCGGGACTAATATTCCAGGACGATGCTTCGAGAAATCTGCCGATCTTGGCACTGTCAAGTTTCTGATTCAGCTCAGCGGCTGAAATTTCTTTTTCGGAGACGATACGCTTCATGGTTTCAAGGGTTGCAACTTGATTGGCAGTGTAAGCTGATTTTGCCTGATCCATGCCATAGCGAATGGACCATTCGACGTCGTTGTCGTGAACGATATGCAAAAGTTGATCGATACTTTGTACCGCAAGCATGGCGGCGGCAAAATAACCAACGAGCACAGTAATCATCGCAAAACCGGCAAGTCTTACTATTGACCACTGATGCCAACGTACTCGTGACAAGCGCTTAGGAATACGTGTCTGCAGCTTACTATATAGACGGTCTTTCATGATTTAGCTCCGCCTTGCAATCCTTTAACCGGAAGAACCTGCTTTGGGATTGTGATTCGAATGGGGAGCCGATGTTGGTATTGAAAATTCCCTAACATGTGTGCATATAAGCCCTGCATAAATCCGGACTGTTGTTTGACCAACCAATTTTTAATCTTTGCCCCTTCTTCTGGAGTGCTTTGACGAATATTTAGCGTACCACCAATTTCGCCAATTCTTTGCAACTGAGCGATGAGTTTAGGGTCTTCAATCACGATTTCTAAACACAGATTAGACCAGCTTTTATAGTCTTTTAGAGTTTCTGACGCTACAGGTGGTGGGTCAATCTTCGCGACGTCGTAGCGATCTTCCCAGGTATCGTATTTGACGGTGCACGATAATCGGATAAGCGACGCTGGTTTTCCATCAGTATCGGCTGGATCGTCGACACTAAAGACCGAGAAGGTTGTAAATCCCGAATTAATAATTTCTCGCTGAGAGGGTGTCAAAATATCTGCAACATTGATGATAAGTCGATTGTGATGCGTTTGATCCCAGCGTGCTTGCGTACGGATGCGACCCTCCGCGTTTGCATACGCGGATGCCCAAGGATTTAGGATAAACCAGCTCAGGGTGATTATGAGACCGCGAAGGTTCATAAGCGGTCCACCTCAGCATGTGGAATTGGCAGAGATGGTTTTGCGAGGGGATTTTTCTGGGTTATTTGAAAAGACAATTCACCGATAAAACCGCTTGAATGATAGCGAATACCAACGACGGCATCGCTGCCAACCAGTGAGTACTCTTTATAACGATCCTGCCCTTGTCTTAACTTTAAGAAAGCCAAGGCTTTGGTGCCGTTAGCGCTCGCATTCGTAATGGGCACATCGAGTCGAAGTTCTTCGCGTGTTGTAATACCAGTTTTGCCAACCGTAGTTGCCTGAAGGTCGGCCGTCAAAGCCGTGAAGCGGGTCGGCACCCAAGTTCCTGCCAACTGACTCTCAGCAATGGCTTCCTCTCTTTTAACGAGAGAAGGTAGAATGCCAACAGCCCCTCGCCAGCCTTCGCCTGGTATAAAGCCCATAAATCTAGTTTCATGCACGAGTCCTAACTTAGGCCCTGCACTCACACTCGGCCATCCATCAAGCCGATAACGGGTATGGGTATTTGAATACCACGCAGCACCGTATTGAACATCCCACCAACGCTGTGACCTCGACCACAGTGATTGAATCTTCATACCGAATGCCTGAGTTTCTAAGTAACGCAAACTAGGATCGGAGACCGCTATGCCAGTGTCAAACTGAATTCCTTCTGCCGCAAATCGTGGCAAGCCATAGGCCATACTACCGCTAGTGACGGTGCCCTTTTGATCCATATCTGCAGTTAACGCGGCGCGGTGCATACTGCCAAAAAGATTGCGAGCAATAAGCCCGACGCGGTAGGAGCGAAAAGGGGAATCATCACCGATCGTCCGTTCCGGTTCTGAAACTAGAAGTCCAAATTCACCGCCCATGGCTTCGCGGCCCATGACGGAGTCATCATCATCGGCGGAAATAATTAATTTTGCTTTACCGGGAGCCGTTCCGCGCTGTAACGAGAACAATGCGTCCTTAAAAAGGCCGAGACTGAGCATGCGAGCTCGTAGTTCACTGACATACTCATCAGTGAGTTCATCATCGATACTGATACGCAGAGTTCTTTGGAGTTGGTCACTCGAGACTCTCTTTGTGCCACGTAATTCAATGGCTTCAAGTCGATTCGTTCTTCGAGCTTGATCACTCGCTGCGACTGCAGGAGTAGAGGCGATATACCTGACAGATAAGAAGCAAAAAATTACATATCTGACCGGATATTTGCGAATTTGATTTATAAGCGTGTAACCACAGCTCATGATCGCAAACTCCTAATTATAAAATGAATGATCAATTTTTTTTTTGACTCAGAATGTGAAATGTTTAATTTTCTCGCCTTTAGCGCCAATTTCCGTCATTGCTTTAATGCCAATCTCGATATGGAGATCAACATACTGGCTAGTCACTTTTTTGTCGCTTTCTTCTGTTTTCACTCCTTCTGGGGTCATTGGGACGTCAGAAACTAAAAGTAAAGCACCTCTAGGAATCTCATTGGCATGACCGACGGCAAAGATGGTTGCCGTTTCCATATCAATAGCGATTGTACGTAACTGACGGAGC
>CAZUYQ010000002.1:57009-71887 GCA_964624705.1 uncultured Polynucleobacter sp. | reverse complement strand
AGATCATGTTCCCAGACGCGGCGATTGGTCGTGTATACAACACCCGTGCGATATTCGAGCCCACATTCGATAATTTTGTCTGATACGAATTTATGTAGTTTGAAAGACGGAAGTGCAGGAACCTCTGGTGGTAGATAGTCGTCAGATGTCCCTTCGCCACGAATAGCGGCGATCGGTAAAATAAAATGACCAATATCGGTCGAGTGCCGAAGGCCGCCACATTTACCGAGGAACAGTACGCCTTTCGGGCGGACCGCGGTTAAAAGATCCATAACGGTAGCTGCGTTTGCGGATCCCATTCCATAATTAACGATGGTAAGTCCATCCTGATTTGTGCTCATTTGCATCGCACGACCTTCGCCGTATAATTTCGAATTAAAGCGGTCAGCGAACTTAGTCACATAGTTTGGAAAGTTGGTTACTAATATGTACTCGCCGAACTCCTGAAGAGGAGCACCGGTGTAGCGTGGTAGCCAATTCTTAACAATGTTTTCTTTTGTTTGCATCGAGGTCTCCGTGATCTGGGTCTGTCTTCACTTACTGATTTATGATACATAACATTGTACGTTATATTTTGTTGAATTCGTACGTCTACTATGGGGTGATGAACCTGTGAGCAAACTTCGTACAAAATTACTGACCCATCGGCGGAAGAGGGCACCCTGGAACGCCGCTGCGCTACCCCGCGAAGCTTTGCGGGTCTACGTGGGGCTGTGGCGGCATGCATCCGTGGGTATCCCCGCGATGTTTTTAAAAAGTGCAATGCGAGACTCGAGTTTTGTTTCATGGAGTGATGAGCGAGTTTACTCGATTGTTGGTGAAGCATTGCTAAATGTTGTGGATTCATGGGGGCCTTTATATGGTAAGGCCATCCAAATATGGTTCTCACGTTTGGGACCTAGAGGTCAGGCGTTAGTAGAAAAACTGCAGCTAGACCGTGTCTATGGCGACTGGCCGGCGATGTCGTGGATACAAGTGCAAAATATTCTTGATCGCGAAACTCCGCTTTGGCGAGATCGTCTTAAGGTTGAGCCGCGCCCCTTAGGTGTTGCGAGTCTCTCGCAAGTCCACGGCGCAGTCGATCATGAAGGAAAGCGCTGGGTCATCAAGCTTTTAAAACCAAAATCAACCGAACGTCTTGTTGAATCTATTGCGGCCCTTCAGTCAGCAATGGCAGTTGCAGAGCCCTTTGCCATGACTTTACTAGCGAAGAGATTCCTTAAAGATATGGCTAGTCTTTGTCATGGGCTTAGGCAGGAAATGAATCTGACCATCGAACGAGAAACCATGGCTCGAGTTCGAGACTTGGTCGAGCAAAAACGTTCTAAGGCAATCAGGGTACCGTCTACATGGGATGAGTTGTCTACCGAGCGCGTGATAGTTATGGAACGCTTTGATGGAATCAAACTTTCCGACATCGTTGCAGGAAAAATTGAAATAACGCCCTCAATGCGCAAATCCCTTGCTCGTAAGGTTCTCGGTGAGCTCCTTATTCAAATATTTGAATGGGGTCTATTTCACGCGGACCCCCATGCCGGCAACTTAATGCTTCTGGAAGATGGTTCTGTGGGGCTTTATGATTGGGGGCTGGCAGGCGAGCTCCTTGAAGAAGACCGTCGGTATATTGCGGGGCTTCTGAAATCGATCATGGCTCTCGATATAGAGAGACTGATCGACGTGATGCAGGATATGGGGCGCGGAACCAAGGGCGTTGATCTGGACCGCGATAAAATCCGAAAGGAACTTGATAAATTAATACAGCTTGTAAAAGCGAAAGACGATGGCTCTGGCAAAGAACCTATCAGGCCTAGCTTACATGTTTTGATTGAGTCGGCATTGGGTGCTGCAGACCGGCTTGGCATCGCGATGCCGAATGGCCTTCTGATGATGGCAAAAAGTCTACTTACGATCGAAGGACTGACTCGGGGCATTGATGAGGATATTTCGTTTGCACGCGTTGCTGGTCCAGTATTGTTTCGCGCCGCTGGTCCAGAACTTTCAGATATGATTCAAATGATGAAACAGCTACCGCGGCTCGCGGGGAAATGGTTACGTAAATGAGATTTAGTCTTAGGTCTATTGGTTCCACTATCATTAAATCAGCGATGATTTTTTCCATATATTTATCTGCACCGGCTTATTCCTGGGATGGCATGGCGATTTTAGGCGATAGTATTTCAACGGGCGCAGCCTCTCATCCCGCGTTGGAGTATGATCCCTTTGTTCTATGGCGCATCATGACCGGTGAGCTTTCTGTAAATGCTAAAGCCATAGATATTCCTGGGCGTCAGGAATTTAAGATTACAGACTCGGTCGAAGCGCCAAGAAGGCTATGGCCCTCCAGTCGTGAAAACGATGGCGCTTCCGGCTGGATTTGGCTACATGCAGTCCAGGCGTTGTCTCGAACCGCATTAGACACCGAAGAATATAGTTATGGTTATCTTGCAGGTCGTGCACTTGGTCTTAAGCCAGAACAAATCTGGTTTGCCGGAGATAACGGCACCCGGGCGGATCACGCTACGTTGCACGCTGCGCGGGTGATCGAAGCGAGTCATGGCGAATTGCCTAGCAGAATTCTGATGTTATATACCGGCAACGATCTGTGCTCGCAGTCCTGGGATTCCATGACCGAAGCAAGTCAGTACGGTGCAGGTTTACTGGATGCCTTGCGTTATCTTGCCCGAAATGGTCAATCGGCGCCTGGCGAGTCGACTGTCGTCTATTTACCTGCATTTTTGCCCGTAACGACGTTATTAAACGAGCCATCGATCAATGAGAAAAAAATTAAATTTTACGGCACTGAAACGACCTGTGCTGAAGCACGAAAACGAATGTTTGCCCCTCCCGATTCTGTATTATCAGACAAGGCGAAAATACCTGAGGATCCGCGTTACGCAATGTTTGCGCAGTTTATGCCACCCAATCCAGCTTTGCTTTGCCCCACTTTGTTTGCGCAAACCCCTAACGATACGCAGCGACAATCGCTATTGGCAAATCGGATCAGAGCGTATCGAGACGCGCAAAAAAAAGCCGTGGAAACGTTTAATAAGACGATTTCAGAAAATCCGACTCGGGCTAAAATCGAAGCGCGCTATATTGAAGAGACCGCTTCGGTTCGATTCCTCGGTGACGATGTGAGCGCGGATTGTTTTCACCTCTCAGCGTCAGGACATGCAAAAGTGACTGACGCCCTGCTGAAGCAAATGCATTAGGTCTATTTTTAGTTACATAGATTACATGGTAAAATATATCGTCAAGGAGGGCCAGGATATGAAGCCATCGCAGCGTAAGCATTTGCGTTATAAACCGGAAAAACTTGAAACAGCACTAGTGATGTTTGATGGTACCAAGACGGAATGGATGCCGGATGATGTCGGACTTATTATTGATGAGTCAGCTATTTCCGGGGCGCAAATCGTTTTGAAATTCTCGGATAGAGTCCTAGCTGGTTCCAAAATAAAGGTAAAGCTTGGTAATCTCGAACCTCTCTCGGCAGAAGTCGCTTGGCGTAAAGAGATTGCCGGAGATTTATTTCGGATTGGCGTCAAATTTTTAGAGTAGGTTTATTTTTTATTTGAGTCTACTCCATCGATCCTTCCTAAGGAATTCTCATGAAAAGAAATGTTTGGGTCGTCGCAGCGGTGTTAGCGGTGGTTGTTAGTTTTTGGATGATCAAAAAATATCAGGCCAACGAAGTTAAAATAGGCCAAGAGGAAAAGGGCGGCGTTGTAAGCCAGTCGGGCGAAACACGGACGCCTGCCGATGGAAAGATGCCGGTTGCAAATTCTTCTGGGACCGATATCTCGACCTCGGCCAGCCCAAGTACCGAAAATGGCGTTCATGTCGAGGTCCAAGCTCCCGCCGGTTCTACTGGCGAGGGGCAGGTTCCGCCTAGTTCGCGCGAAGAAAAAACATCTAAGCTTGAAGGGCAATCTCCCTCGACAATCAAAAATGAAAGTGACCAGAAAAAAACAAGCGTTCCCACCACAACAACCTCAACTTCGGAACCCTCGGGAAAAACCGGAGTAACGACTCCTGCTCAGACGCCTTCGGCGAAAACAACCACTCCGCCAACCGTCGTTGTCGATAATCGTCCCAAGGCGACAGTACCCGAGATGTCTTGCGATGAGCAGTGGCGCCAGTATGTCGCAGTTTTCAAGAATGGTGCGGACTTAGCTTATATGACGAGTTTGGCGGTCGGGATCTAGTGTAGTTCGAGATATCTCATTTTCCTCAGACCATCCCTCCGGGATTTTGGTGTTATCTTCCCTCAATGCCGCGCCTTCGGTAACGACCTCGAAACAAGTGTTTTTATCACTCTGTCAGACGGCGGGTGGTCGTGCAGTTAGTAGTGTATTATTTAAATTATCTCATATCAAAGTCATCGACATAGTGGATGATAATGTCAAAGTTGGTGCAGGCAGTTTTCCAGTTTACCGTATGAAACTGGAAGCAGGACTTCTCATTAATTCAAAGGTTACTACAGCGATTGCAGATGTCTGGATGGCAAAAAATAAAATCGGACTTGTTGTTAAAGAAACGATTAAGTTGTCACCTAAAACGTTTCCAGATCATGGATCGATTACAATCAGCTCTCAGCTAGCGGGCGCTAGAAAAATCTGAATTACTCTTAACAAGCCTTTTACAAAAAACCCCTCGCGAAAAACTTTGCGAGGGGCTTTTATAATAATGGTGCTCAGAGAGAGAATCGAACTCTCAAGGGCTTGCACCCGCGCGATTTTGAGTCGCGTGCGTCTACCTATTCCGCCATCCGAGCGAGGACTGGTAAACTAAAACAACTAGCTGCGAGGTGCAAGCTGAATCAGTCACTGCGTACCAATTTAGCATGGTGTGTGAATTATATTCACTTAGGGATTGTTGGGGTGTCTGTTTCTGGCTGGGCATGGTGGCCAGCGGACGCGATAACTTGGTATATTGCTGGTTTAGCAGGTATCGGAGCACAATGGCTACTCAGTGGAAATCATTGTATTTTAACGGATTTAGAATGGTGGTTAAAATATAATACTCCCTGGCGTCCTGGCGATTCCGAGGGATTTGTTGGAGCGTGGGCGCGTCAGTTGGGAGTCAAGTGGCCACCTTCGGCAGACACGACAATTCCTTGGCTGGTGCTCATTGGATGCATCGCTTTAGGATATAAGCGCATGCTTGTTTCGTGATGGAGGTTATTCGCAAGTTGTCGACGAATTGGGGCTATTTGCTTCTAACCTAATTACACCCGTAGACCCTAGCGATTTCTCCAAGAGATTATAGTGATTCATATTATCATTGCCTTGTTCTTTAGGAACAAAGTTTTGTTTCACGAAATAAACATTTAGCTTGGTATCACTTCCGATAGCGCACTGGTCTGGTTTATAACCATCGGCAATCCACTGATCCACTTGAGGCATAACGGGCTGACCATTCAGCGTTGAATTCGCATATGCGGCGTTGATAGAGTCGCGCGTGCAAGTAGCTTGTTTTACAACGCCGGCAATGCAAGTCTTAGTGGAATATATAAACATTGTTGTACAAGCAAGAGATTCAGGCGATTTCAAAATTTGCTCCCAACAGGATGGCTTAGGGGTTGTGGTTGGCGATGCACTCGGCAGAATCGATGCAGATGCTTGCGGGGTTTGAATGGGCTGAGTGTTTGCATTGGAAGTTGTGTTCTTTGGCATTTCAGAACTTCCAGCTGAACATGCGACAACGCTTATGATCGTTATAGCTACCGCAGTATGAGCTAGCCAGATAGCGTGGTGGTGGATGTTCTTTATCATATTAACTCCCATGTACGTCTTCAGGGCCCCGTAATGTTGTTTTCGGGAGGAGTTAGATTTAAATAAAGTTATTTTTATAACTCGTTGAATTAAAAGATTAAAATACCATATTTTAAATGTTTGAATCTACAATAAAGCGAAAATAAGAGCTGTCGCACCGAATCTTCCTCTTCATCTTAAGATTCATCTAGGACGTCCAGCTTAAGTAGCGCCTTAAAATCTCCGATGAGACAACTCTAACGGTTAGGTCGGGATTAGGAGTTTGATTATGAGTATGGAAGATAACTGGGATCCTATTGACGGCAGCAGTATTCCCGATTCGCTTGTGATTCTTGTGGTCGATCATTCGAGCTTTATAAGGGCCCGCGTTAAAGAAATTCTAGCTCATATTCCGGTAAAAGTTATGGAAGCTATCGATGGGGCCGCAGCACAGCAAATCTTTGCAAACACTAAGGCGATACACTTTGTTGTTTGTGAATTGAATGTGCCAGGGCTTGATGGAATTGCATTACTGGAAACGTTGAATCGTAAAAATCACCCATTGCGGAACGTTCCGTTCGCCATAATGTCGACAGAGCTTCAGCTTGATAAAATTTTACTTGCAAAGAAACTAGGTGCTGTGGGATGGCTTCAAAAACCGCTAGTTTCCTCGGAATTATTAGAACTCATTCAGAGTGTCATGAGTCCGCTGCGTAAAGCGGGTTGATGGCTTGAGACACAAATCATAAATTCTTTTGAGACTTGTTGCGAGACGCTGAATTTAAGGCGTTCCAGTATTTTTTTGTCTGTGGGTCTTTTGCCGCTAGCTTATTTGCAGTGCTAAGCGCTTCAGACCCACCAATTTCTTGTAGACCTCGAAGAATTTGTTCGCACACAAACAACGGTTTTCCTCCGCGAAAATTATCAGGTCTTGTATAGGTCTTCGCAAGTAAGTCTATCGCTTGTTTTGACTTCGTTCCGGCATAAGCGTGAGCAAATTGACTTGCAGCTTCTGCACGGACGACCATGGCAGCGTCCTGAAGTCCCTCGGTTAAAATTTCATTGCAGTAATCTTCGCGTAGTTTAGATCCGCAAGTGCGCAGCCATCCAAGGCGCCACTGCCAGGACCAGTTTTTTAGACTAAGTTTGCGGCTGGCATGAGACTGCCAGAGAGTCGCACGTTCCGTTTCGGTAAGAATATGGAAACGTTGCCAGTCTCCCTGAGTCGGGGCAGCGTTGATATCAAACTTTTCCGGGGCTAGCGGCGTCCGCATGATTTTAGAGGGTGCTGGATTTCTTGTGCGTGATTGAGCGGAAGCAACCGGGGTTAAAAGTAGTAGTAGAGCGTAAAAAAATGTTTTCATAACCACCTGAATTTATTTGTTTTTAATTTAAAATTTGAGTTTTTCCTAAAGGCTTTTCGCTCGCCGCCGATGGTGCTTCTGTCAGGCGTTACAGCTGTTATCGCAGCGGCCTGTTCGTGGGAGGATAGACTTATGAGTGATACACAATGGTATGTATATCAAAGTAGCCAACAGCTAGGCCCATTTGCAACGGCGCAAGTTACGCAAATGTTGTCTACAAAGATGATCGCCCAAGACGCTTATCTTTTCAAGGTAGGCTGGAAAGATTGGCGCCCAGTCGAGGATTGCTTGGAAGAATTGGGGCTTAAGGCTCCTAATTCTCCTCAAATGCAGACAAGTCAAGAGGCGGCCGATCGACGCGCAGCTGCGCCACGTGCTGGCATCAACGGCCGAGTCATCGTCCATAACAATGGTCAGTTGATTATCGGTAGCGGCGTAAACATTTCTTCCACGGGAATTTTTGTTGAGACGCAGGAACA
The DNA here is from genome assembly GCA_964624705.1 of uncultured Polynucleobacter sp. Classification (GTDB taxonomy): domain Bacteria; phylum Bdellovibrionota_B; class Oligoflexia; order Oligoflexales; family RGVZ01; genus CAMDKS01. Next base: position 64,288 of record CAZUYQ010000002.1, on the reverse strand, counting down.
AATCTTCAACGTCGGTGATCGCCTTAAGTTGTCGGTCCGCATTGAAGGCTTCGTAAAGGCTTTTAACGTGATTGCCCGAGTTGTTCGCTATAACAGTGATCCCCGATATCCGGTCGGTTTTGGTCTTGGTTTTGAAAATCTCGATCGTTATATCAAAGATGAGATTGAAAAAATGGTATTCGCGCACAAATCGCGGGATTCCCAAGACAAAAAGCACATGGTCGGCTGAATTGGCAACACGGTGGTTTAAGGAGAATTTTACATGAATAAGTTGAAAAAAACATTTGGCTGGAAAGATGTTGCCGATATCCTCGGTGCGCGTCGGGCCATTGACACTGGATGTTTGCTCATGTGGAGCGACGCCAAGCAACTGGTGCGTAAACTTGACGAAACCACTCAAGCTGAAGTGGTGCGTCATATTACGTTGCGATTAAGTGAACGTTGGAACGATCGTTTGGCGGCAGAGATTTTAGTGGATTCTCTGCTGGTCATACTAGCGACAGCTACCAAAGAATCGTTATTGGCAGCATTCCTTGAAGAAGTAATCAACGGTCGTGATTTCGAAAACGTTGCTCGCGTATTCGTAGAGATTTCTTTAACAACAGAAGTAACTGATGACGAGCGAGAGATTACTGCTAGGGCGACCTCGGTCGCATTAATTTGTGAACTGGGTTTCAATATTCAACATATTGAAGATGAATATCCCGGACAATTAGAGCGCGGTAGGGCTCTTCTGGATCATATTGCTACCTATCTTCTGAGTGTTGGTAATACGAGTATTCCGGCGGTACGACTAAGTTTACTGCGTTATTTTAGTAACTCTGAGTATGGTGCAACGAATAAACCAGGGTTTAATAAAATCATGGGACGTTTTGGTCATACAATGTATGACACGTTGTTTCAGCAATTATTCTTTAAGAAAAACGAGGCAATTGCCTTGCAATATCTCTTAGAGAATATTCCCACCGCTCTTGAGGCTGCGGGTGATTCACAAGCCATCCTGCATGAGACATTTAAGCAGTATATGCTTAAGAACCCCGAACGTTTTAGTTTGTTTATGCATGAGATGGGTAATCGTGTTTTAAGCTTGAATCCCACAGAAGGACAATTTTGTCCGGCTGCCGAAAGCTATTATCGTCACCTGATAGCCTTGTTTAAAGTTACATCGGATCTTGATCATCGTAGTCTAGGTAAAGAAGTCTTTTCTGAGATCGTGCGGTTGGAATCGATTCCTGGATGTACGCCTTACTCGGCGGAACTCCAAAAGTCGACACAGATTCGTCGATCGTTCCGCGAGTTAATCACTGGCTATAAGAAAGATGTTTTAGGTAGGGGTCGGCCTATGATTGTCAGTCAGTTTCGTGTATCAAAACGGGGTCGTAAACCCACCCTGAATAAGAAGACGGATGTTGGGTTTCTTGAGCAGGTCATGCAGCTAGGGCAGTGGGAGCTGCAGAAATCTGCCTAAGGAGCTGTATTATCACCCGGCTTAGCCGTAATTTTTGATTCTTCCGAAACTGGAAAGTCGATCGTGGTCTTTGCACCCACGACGTCCCGGACATACCAAGTACTTTTTTCGCGGATAAGTGCAACGGTGTTTTCGGTCTGCACTAGGGGAGCCTCGCTTGGGTTAGCGGGGCGCGCATCTCCGCTGCCAAGATCCCGGTAGCGAAGTCTAAAAGTGATTTCCGTCTCGCGAGGCGTGCGGTCCCGGCGTTCAATGACAGCGTAAGATTCTAGGTCGTAGTGTCTCTTTACATAAGCGTTGAGGATAGTTTCATCCGTCGCAGAGGCGATAGCATCTTTTAAGCGACCAGTGGTGTATATGAGCAACTGATCGCGGCCCGAGATATCTCGCATATTTAAAGCGGTATTTAAGTATGATTCTACGACTTTCTCGGGTGGCATTGATTCGCGGCTATCGCCACAACCACGTGTGCAACCGGTTAAAATCAACGACAACAACATAACACGCATCGATGGCCATTTTGCCGACATGCGTCATCCTCCTGAGTGATACAACACAATACGTCATGGATTTTTCGAAAATCTAAACGAATATACTTTTATAATTCTACGCCAAGTCGACAATGATTGCACGATTTTGCCCAAGGTGGTGGGCATGCTTTTCGTCTAATAACGATTTATTCGCCGGCATCACGAGCCTCCTTATCGCGAGCTCGTTCCTGTAAAATAGTGTTTTTTGGTAATTTTGTCGGGATACCATTAGTAGGTTTCTCTTTGACTCTTTTATATCTGTAGGCTTCTGACCTCGAAGTGTCGCCATTACTTTGAGCTTCTTGGTTTTGTTGGCTTCGTGCTGACTCGATGCCGCCCCCACCAGGACGATAGACGTTTTGATTCTTTGAACGGGCATTAGACCGGCCAACTAGCGGTACCGGTCTCGCTGTGGGCGATACGCCAGTTGATGTTGCGGTATCAAACGCGTCACTAAAGCTTGCTACAGAAGCGTCCGGCTGTTGCGTCATAGTAAACTTGCGATGTTTTGCCATCGAATCGAGCTCCGCGTTCAGAGCATAGAGTTTGTCATCAATAAGTAGAATCGTGGGGTGCTGTTGCATAAAGCCGCGGGGACGTAGCCATACAGGAATATTTTGGGCTTTTAGGTAGTTCAGTCGCGAAAGAGTACTTGATGCACGGCCCTGGCCAAGGAGAACCTGCACATTCACCTTACGATATTGAGCGATATAGAGTGCCGTGACAATTTCACCATCACTTAAAAAATCAGTTACAACCCGAATGCGTTTGGTGGCACTTCCGATTTGGGAAAGAACTTCGTTCCGAGTTGAAGGAAAACCATCAAACTCTTTAGTCGTAGCACTGTCATTCTGTGCGACAACGACTGTACTCATACTCATAACAAGACTGACGAGAGTTGGCATGAGTGCGATTCTGACTTTCATTTTCTAGCCTTTCCAGCGCACAGCAAATGCGCCAAATCCGTCCATGTCGTCCTGATTTCCGGCATAGATCATCAAAATATTATCTCGCGTCACATAACGCTTGAAATAATCTGGTAGACGCGAGACGACGCTGATTACCTCAATGCGATCGCCGTATTCTTTTCTTAGCCAGTCAAGATGGTCTTCTGTTTCCTCAAGTTCAAAACTACATACCGAATAAATAAGCTCGCCACCTGGCTTCAGCATAGTTAATCCGTGCTTGATCATGTCTCGTTGCTGGGTTGCAATCGGAGCAATGCCAGAATACTCCTTATGCCACTTACCTTCGGGGTGACGCCTTAAAACCCCAAGGCCAGTGCAGGGCGCATCAAGCAAAACGCGGTCGACTAATTCTGCGGGTTTATAATCCATAAAATCACATTCAACCCAGTTGATTCCCTCAGCATGTCCAAGACGAGTAGCAGTCTCTTTTGCGCGGCGCATTTGATCGGCACCCTTCTCGACTGCGATAAGATTTATTTTACCCTTAGCTAATTCATAAATATGGGTAAGTTTGCCGCCAGGACCTGCGGCTGCATCGACGATGGATAAGTTTTCCGTGATATCGAGCAAGTAAGGAATAAGCTGCGAGGCCTGATCTTGAATGGTATACATTCCGCGGCCAAAGAGACTTTCAGGGCCTAAATCAGGATGCTTTTTTAAAATATAACAACCTTTGAGGCTCGCGCGTTCCGATTGAATATGTTCGTCACGTAGCAACGAATCTTGGAAATGCTGCGCTTCCGCAATGGGCGTTTTTAGGCTGTTCATCCGGATAAATAATGGAGGCGGTTCGTTATTGCTAGCAAGCATGACCTGCATCTTTTCAAAATTAAAACGCTCATGCCATCTTTTAACTAACCACTCAGGATGTGAGAATTGAAGCGCCAGGTATTCCACTGGCTTGGCTTTTTTATCTGGTTTTGCAAAATATTCTGCACGACGAGCTATCTGTCTAAGTATGCCGTTGACGAAGCCAACCGCGCCCAGTTCTTTCTTGGCCTTGATGTACTCGACACCTTCATTGACCGCTGCCCGCTCGGGAACTCGGTCCATGTAGAAGATCTGGTAGGTGGTTAAAACCAGCGAAGCTCTTACCTGTGGTGATAACTTGCCTAGATCGCGAGTCGCAGTATGCTGAAGAATCCAGAAGATTTTTTTATACCAACGTAAACCACCAAAAAGAATTTCTTTGGTAAGATTGCGGTCCACTCGCTTCATGTCTTTTGCGTGAACGCCATAAAGCTCTTCCAGGACATCGTCTGGTTTGCGTTTCTTTTCCATCACTTCGACAAAAGCATCACAAGCGATAAGACGAGCGGGTGTAACCTTACTCAATGGGACTAGACTCCTTGGCAGAACACAGGCGAAGTTGAATTCTGTGATCGTTTATTATTTGGGCGTTTTTACTATTATAGACTATTTGGTATGATTATCCATCTTCTGGGGCAACATTCGCAGCTGGGGTATCGGCTTCTCCAAAGTAATACTTGCGGATCATGGCCTGTGCTTTCACTCTAAACCGATCTAAATAAATATAGACGCATGGAATCACCACAAGTGATAGCAGCGTGGAACTAATGAGGCCGCCAATGGTTGCGACACCCATGCCGGCGCGCACTTTGTTGATCTCACCATAACCAAATGCAACTGGCAGCATACCAGCAATCATCGCAATCGTGGTCATGACAATAGGACGCATGCGCCGTGTGCCGGCCTCGTAAAGTGCTTCGATCTGGCCCTTACCCGTCGCTCGTAATTGTTCTGCGTAGTCGACGAGAAGAATGGCATTCTTCGTCACAAGTGCCATGAGCAGGATGATCCCGATAACCCCGTAAATATCCATAAATTTGCCGGAAACAAGCAATGCGAGAATAGCACCAACAATCGCCAACGGCAGCGTTGTCAGAATCGCAAACGGCATCACAAAGGACTCATAGAGGGAGGCCATAACCATGTAAATAAATAATGAGCCGAGCCCGAGTGCAACGACAGCGCCCGTTCGGAGGTCCGCAAGGCTTTTTGCCTGACCTTGGAAATCTACGACGTAACCCGGTGGAAGCATCCTAACGGCAATTTCACGCAATTTCCCGATAACGTCTGCCAATGGATAACCCGGTACTAAGTCCCCCTCAAGACGTGCCGAACGTTTCAAGTCGATACGCACAATACTTGTCGGACTGACGCCGACTTGCGCTTTTGCCACTGTATTGAGTGGTACCGAATCACCGCGATCATTTGGCATCGTGTAGCCTTCAAGCGCGAGGGCATCAGACCTCTGATCTGGTCGTAGCCTGACGCGAATATCGTATTCTTCGCCCGCTTCCCGGTAAACGCCCGATAAAAGTCCCTCATAAAGGCCACGAATATTTTGACCAATATCACCGACCTTTAAACCAAAAGCAGAGGCGTTCTCTCGGTCAACAACAACTTGCAATTCTTGACGACCCGGTTTTAAGTTGGTTTCAAGACCGGCGATGCCAGGGATTTTCGCTTTTGCTTCGGCGATAATGTCGTTTGAAATTTTTCGCAGGACATCGTTGTCTGCACCCTGAACAACCATGGTAATCGGGCGGCCACCGCCTGCATTCCCTGGGTTACGAATCGAAAGTATAAGCTTGTCAGCCTCAGAAAACGGCCTCAAGGCTTGGCGCACATCGGTTTTAATTTCACTGGTAGCGCGTTTGCGCTTAGCATATGGGACAACGCGAACGTAAATAGAAGCGTAGTTAGTTTCATCAAGCTCGTTGCCGACACGCATTGAACTAAATTCAAGCTCGGGAGTAGCACTTCGGACCACCTTGTCGACAGCCTCTGTTAATTCTTCCATCCGGTGAAACGATGTACCTGGAGGAGCTTCTAAACCTACTTCAAACTCGCCGCTTTCATCTTCTGGTAAGAACGTAAAACCGACCTGTTTTAACATAAAGACCGAACCAACAAAAAACGCTATGGCGGCTAGAATAGTGTAGCCCGGGTGACGTAAACATATTTTCAAAAGTTTCGCGTACGCATCACCAAAATGGTCCCAGATCCGATCGAAGGCCCTTAACGCGACATTTTTTTCGTGTATATGGGCAAGCGATTGACTTCGCATAATGTTCGCCGACAGCATCGGCGCAATAGTTAGACCATCGAATGTACTTAAAATAATACCAATACATACCGTCATCGCAAATGCCGAGAAAAATCGGCCAACGATACCGGGAATAAACGTCACCGGGAAAAATACTGCTAGAACAGTCAGAGAGGTTGCAAGCACCGCGATAAAAACTTCTTTGGTTCCGTGAAGGGCAGCAGATTTCGCATCCATACCATGCTCGATCTTAGCCCAAATATTTTCACGAATAACAATCGCATCGTCCAATATCAAGCCGACCGATAACGTCATACCGAGTAACGTCATCATGTTTAGAGTGAAGCCAAAGACTTGAAGGACAAAGAATGAAGCAATAATAGTCGAAGGCAGTGCGATACCCGTAATAAGCGTCGACTGAATCGATCCAAGGAAAAAGTAGACAACAAATATTGCAAGCACACCGGCGATGGCAATAGTCTCAATGACGTCATGAACGCTGGCACGAATAAATCGTGCCCCGTCATACACCGGAACAACTTTAACACCTTCCGGCAGCGAGTTTGATAATTCGTTCAGCTTCTTAAAGACAGATTCGGCAACTTCGACGGTATTGGCATCCGATTGCTTTTTCACTTCGAGCAGAACCGCGGGGTTGCCCTCAACGCGTGCTATCGTGGTTTGATCTTTAAGTGCATCTTTGACATCGGCAACATCAGATATTTTTACAACCCGACCGCTGTCTAAAGTTTTGATGATAGTTCCGCCAATTTCGGAGACGCGGCCAAATTGGCCAATCACTCGCAAGCTACGTTTATTGGGGTTCTCGTCAATTTCACCTGAGGGAGTATTCGCATTGCCCAAAAGAAGCGCCTTTGAAATTTCGGGAATGCTAATATTGAACGACTGAAGTTTAATGCGATCGACATTGATCTGGACCTCTCGTTCCATCCCGCCGAAGACGTTTACCTGGCCAACCCCATCAATCCGTTGAACCAGCGGACGAATCGTTTGATCAGCCATGAGTCGAAGTAAACCTTGATTGTATCGTCCTGCAGCCTCTGGTGTCATGGTGCGCACAGCAACTGTGGCAATGGCTCGATCTTCGAAATTGAGACGTTCGATAAGAGGTTCTTCGACTTCTGTCGGTAGATCTTTACGGATCCGTTGAACCTTATCGCGAACATCGTTCTGTGCGGTTTTTGCATCGACCTCAAGTTTGAATTCAACGACGACGCGT
>CAZUYQ010000002.1:50047-56999 GCA_964624705.1 uncultured Polynucleobacter sp. | reverse complement strand
CTCGCCCCCAGCGCTCCCATCTTATTCTCCGGCGACTAAAAGTTCTACTTCTTCAGGACCAGCACCTGGATACTCAGTTGTTACGGTAATGACGGGCGGATCGATTTTAGGATAAAGGTCGACACCAATCCGATTAAATCCCATAATTCCCAAGACGATCAAAAGACTTTCGATCATCACGATGAATACGGGTTTTTCAATGCATATTTTTATAAAATCCAAGGTCGACTCCTCGGTCTCTAAGTCACTCATTTGCTAGACTTTGACATATCATGTTTAGGGTGGTCATTAGTAGAGAATTGTCATAGCAAACATATCTTTAGCATTTTATTTTTTTATACTATAGTGACAATGATTTTATGGACGAATGTCCGAGTTAAGGAAAACCGATGATGACAAAAATTGACGAATATAAAGAATACATTCTCAGACACCGTTTACAAGTGGTCGGAGTGGTAGCTTTTCTTATAATTCTAATGGTTTGGATGAAAAGGCGATCAGCTAACACCATGTCTTTTGACGTCGCTAAAGTTGAGCAGATGGCAGAATTTTCCGACGATGCGCATTGCGTGGCCAGACCTCGCGCATTAGGAGAAACATTTTTGTCCGTACAACACGGTGGACGATTGGAGGAAGTTCTTCTTAAAGCAGGCGCACCTGTAAAAGCCGGAGAAATTATCGCGATTGTCGATCGTACTGCAAATGGTGCGGCGTTAAAAAGTGCGCTCAGCGCTTTCAGATTAGCTGGATCAGATTATCAGCGTTCTTCAAGCTTGCTGAGTAGTGGATCTGCAACTCGGGAAGAGGCGGATTCGAATCGATCAAAGTTAGATGTAAAGCGCGCAGAGCTCGAACAGGCAAAACAGCGAGTTGAAGACGGAATTGTTCGCTCGCCGATCGACGGCGTGGTTTCAGTTGTTGTGTTTAAGTTAGGTGATAAGGTCCCAGATGGAGGGCGAGTAGCCGCTGTTGAAGATCCAAATGGTACCCAAGCATCCTGTCGTTTACCAGTTGAGATTGCCACCCAATTGACTCATGAACAGTCGACTACGTGGACTTTAGTGGATGGTAAAACACCGACATCTTGGACAGCGCCTGCCAAAATTTCGGTTGAGGACCCACAAGGCGGATTTACGGGTCTAGACCGTGAAGTGCGTATTGAAACAAGTGATCCTGTCGTACGTGGGTCTATTGGATCCTTAACTGATATCGTCATGAAACTGCCAATGCATAAGAATGTCGCGAAAGTCCCATCTCTTGCAGTCGTTCGACGCGAAGGCGGCGCCTACGTCCTCCGTCGTGATAACCATGGTGATTTTAGTTGGCACAAAATTTCTGTGATCAAGCAGTCAGCGCAGGAAACCGTTGCTGAAGGTGTCCCCACAGATGGTGAGATTCTATTGCTTCCTGATGATTTGGGAAAAATTGAGGCTTATGTGAAGCAGCATTTAGCGAAGTGATTTCTCGGCGCTGCAGCGCAAAAAGAAGTTGATTGGGCACGATGGTCTTGATAGCGTTCCAGAAAATATTTGGAGAACATCGTTATGAACATTGATTCTATTGACAGCAATTTCTTTAGTGCCAAAGCGCTCCTCGCTACCAAGACCGTCGACGATCTGCGTGACTTAGCCTCGTATTTGCCCACTGGCACCTCTCAGCTCAAGCGCAAGGATGACTTTGTAAACGCGCTTCACACGTCACTTTCCAGCGAACAACTAAAAGCACATTGGGAAAAACTTGACGATCTTCAGCAAAAGGCGGTCTCAGAGTCTGTTTGGGGAAACAGAACATTCAATCGCGAGACCTTCAAAGCAAAATACGGCAAGCTTCCGGCTTTTAAAGTCGAGCAACCGGATAGGAGTTCTTACTCCTGGCCGCCAAGTCGCCTCGGATTGTTTTTTATAGACAGTCAGATTCCAGTCGATCTGATTTCAAAATTACGCGAATTCGTTTCAAAGCCTGAGGATTTTAAACTCGACCTTGCAAATACTTTGCCAGAATATATTGAGGTTAAGACGGAGAGCTGGGGGGCGAGAGAAGGTCACTAGCATTGAAAAAATTCCTTTGTTTACGCATCTCTCAGAGAGTGCAGCATTTTCAGAGCTGAAGGCAGTCTTAGATTTAATTGCCTCTGGCATGGTCTCCGTGGGGGCCACAACTTTGGCGCCAGGTAAGTCAACCGTAGCAGCAGTGCAGGGATCATTTGATACTTCCGATTTTCTGCAGCAAGTCTATTCCAATGTAGATAGTGGCGGCAAGGAACCTATCCGAGGGTTTGCTTGGCCAATTCTGGTCCAAGGACTTGGTTTTGCAAAGGCGGAATCCTCAGGTAAACTCAAGCTGACCAAACAAGGTATTCTTGCTCAAAATACTGCAAACCTGCACGTGGAGGTGAAGAATGCCTTTTCAAAATGGCTCAAGTTTGACTTCGACGAATTGAGCCGCATCAACGTAATCAAAGGTCAGACTGGAAAGGGTCGTCGGGCACTCGTGAAGCCGGCCGATCGACGTCCCACCATTTGCTCTGCACTAAAAACACTGCCGGCTTTGCAGTGGCTAGAAGTGAGCGAATTGATTCGATTCTTAAGGAGCGAGTTTCAGTTTCATGTCATATGGCCAGGCGAACGCTCTTTGTGGCATCTCTATATCGGGGAGCCACAGAATGGATCTTTAGGTTACGCGGACGACCGCTTTTCTTTAGTTGAAAAACCTTATTTATTGTGTGTTTTGATGGAGTACCTGTCTACGCTTGGGTTGATTGATATTTGTTATTCCAAACCAGACCGAGTGCTTCGTGACCATTGGAATCAATGGGGCGCAGATGATCTCGAATTCTATTCTCGCTACGACGGGCTTCATGCTATTCGACTCAATGATTTTGGACGCTACTGCTTAGGTGCCAGCGATGCCTATTTATTCCGGCCGGAATCTAAGCAAACAATGATAGTACTTTCCTACGATGCTGAGGTGAAGCCGATTGCTGGCTCGTTCACCAAAAAAGAAGAAAGCGAGTTGGAATGCTGGACCAGCGTCAACCTGAAGGGGCAACGTTATCTGGATCGCAAGCAAAGTCTTGTTAGCCTGGAGTCCGGAAGGTCGGCGCAGGAATTGCGAGCTTTCTTGACCGAGCGCACAGACTGCGAATTTCCTGAGTCTGTAGAGGGATTTTTGTCCCAGTTAGAAACTCAGGAACGTTCTTTCGCTTATTTCGATTCGGCCCATATATTTTCAGTAAATGACAAAGGCCTTTTGCAGCGCTTACTCAGTGAGCCGCAAACTTCCAAGCATTGCTTTAAAATGCAGGGGGACCTGATTGGCGTTTTTGAGCGTGATCGCAGGCGATTCCAAAAGGGCTTAAAGGACCTAGGCCTTTATTTGCCAGGAACCTCACAACTGTGAATGAGGAGGAAAAAATCTGGTGTTATTTTGGCTGTGCGCCTGAATCGAAACATTAGTCGCGTGACTCAGAGATTTTATTGAACATTTGTTGTCGTTCAGGCTCGAGTTCGATCCAAATCAACTTATATTCATACTGATTGATCGCAATCGGAAGTCGGCCAAGGTGCGTATTCATCTCGTCGAGATGCTTTTTTTCTTCTTCTAGGATGGCTCTGAGGCTAAAGCCATCAAGAAGAGACCCTATAATCGATTCATAAGTTCTATAAATGATCGCAGCTTGTTCTTCGATGATTTTCGTCGTTAACAGATAGGAATAAAGCAATTTTTTGGGGCCATCTGCGACGCCTTGTGCTTGGACTAATCGACCGACTTGTATATCTAAGAGGCGAAAATATCGTTTCGCGTATCTCCGTAGGTTTGCGAACTCTTGTATGTTCAAGGGCTGCCCAACGAGACGTCGATAACGTTTGGCAAAAAATAAAGCGTGCCTTGACTCTTCTGCGGCATGACTCAGCAAGTCTTCATTCAAGAATACGTCGAATCTTTGGAAACGATGGATTTTACGAGCGCCAATATTTTCTAAGATGGAAAAAAGCGCGAGTAATTTTGCATGAGTTTTCTTGTCGATCAGACATTTTTGAAGCAGTATTGTTAGGCTCTCATTATAATTTTTCATGAAGATAGTCCTCAAGGGTGTTAAATATTTTTTGAATTTGATTTTCCTGAATACAGTAGGGGGGCATAAAGTAGATGGTATTGCCTAAGGGGCGAACCAGGACACCGCGATTAAAGAAGAATTCGCTTATAGATTTGCCGATTGGATTTAAGTAACTACGGCCCGCGGTGTGGCCAAATTCTGCGGCAAAAATCGTCCCAAAAGATCTCACATTGGTAAGAAGCTTAGATTTAGAGAAATTTTTGACGGCCTGACTCATGCTTTTTGTTAAATTTTCCCGTTGACGCAAACAATGATTGCTCAAGAGAAGATCCATGCTCGCTTTTGCCGCTGCGCATGCAATTGGATTTGCTGTGTAAGAATGGCCGTGGAAAAACTTATTGGAGTCATGCTTGGATGAAAAAACAGAGGCGACCCGGTTGTTGCAAATAGTCGCGGCTAAAGGAAGGACTCCGCCGGTGATGCCTTTTGCTAAACAAACAATATCGGGTGGGTGTATTAAACTGCTAGTGGCGAATAACTCGCCTGTTCTGCCAAAACCAGTAAGGACTTCGTCGGCAATGGTTAAGACTGCAGATTCCCGGCAAATTTCGAGTATGTCGTCTAAGAGCGATAGCTCATACATATGAAATCCGCCTGCCCCTTGAACACCTGGCTCAAATATAAATGCAGCGGTTTCTCCCTCAGCAAACAACGCTCTAAGATGAACTTTTAGCGAGGCAATATTATCTGCGGTCGGTGTAGGAATTGATTCGGTTCTAAATAATAATGAGTGGAACGGGCGAGTGAAGATACCCCGATGGCCAACGGCCATGGCACCGAAAGTGTCACCGTGATAACTATTCTCAAAGTGAATAATTTTTTGTTTTCGCGTGCGATCTTCTCGCAAATGCCAATACTGCAAGGCCATCTTTAAGGCGACTTCGACTGAAGTACTGCCGTTATCGCTATAGAATACTTTGCTATGTTGACCTGGGACCATTTGAAGCAGCAGTTCTGCGAGCTCAATCGCTGGTTTGTGAGTAAAACCAGCAAAAATACTATGATCTAAATTTTGAATTTGACTGTTAATAGCAGCGGTTATTTTGGCGTTGCAATGTCCATGCAAATTGACCCACCACGAAGAAATAGCATCAATAAGAATCTGGCCACCATCGGTGTAAAGAAGCGCGTCCCTGGCGCGTGCAATAACAGGATATGTGGCCTCAAACGCACTGCTATGACTATAGGGATGCCAGACCGCATCTTGATCTCTTTTATGCCAAGATGTCATAGACCCAGCTTTCTTTCGCGACAGCTTTAATAAATTTTAGATCGGGACATGTGGCCCTTGGAATATGGCCAATAAGCTCTGTTCTACAAGCATTGCTTATTATGTGTTTGTCGTTTGATCGCCAATCACCATTTGTAATCACGCCTTTAATACTTACACCGAGATTTTTGAGAGATTGAATGGTCATAATGGTGTGATTGATGGCTCCGATATAAAATCTAGCGACAATGACCACGGGGAGGTTCAGGTGAATCATCAGATCACTCATAAATTCTTGGTCGTTGAGCGGAACAAAAACTCCACCCGCGCCTTCGACGACAATCGGATGAAGCGTCGCCGGCAAATGGAAATCTCGTAAGCGAACAGAGCGATTTGCGATCACAGCTGCATAATGGGGCGATACCGCATCCTCAAAACAAAAGGTTTCAGGATGAGTTCTTACGCCCTCTGTATGCTTAGCAACCCACTCGGTGTCGGTTGGAGCCATCCCGCATTGCACGGGTTTCCAATAGTCCGCTTTATGGGCTTCACAAAGAATTGCTGAACAAATAGTTTTGCCAACATCAGTGCCGATACCTGTGATAAAACAAGCTTTAGTTTTCATATATACCTCCCAATATGATGTAGTAATTCGTCCATTTGCTTTCTTTCATTAAATGCATGCAAGACCAGTCGTATGCGTTCAGTTCCTCTTTTGACGGTTGGGCTTCTCATCGACTTTGTTTCGAAGCCTAAAAGACGCAACTTCCACTCAATTTCTACGAGTTGTGGTAAAGGGAGAAATAAATTTTGAATGGGGTGATCATTCGTATGAATCACATGGTCCAGTTTCAGTCGCTGAACGCGGTCTTTGAAATATTGAATATGATCCCAAAGATCTTGAACGGCCGTAGTGGTCTCAAGTGAAATTAAGTCATAGGATTTTGAGATCGCGCTGGCCGAAATCGGTGGTAGCGATGTCGAATAGATAACACTTCTCGCATAATTAACTAGAAATTCCTTGAGTAAATGAGAGCCAACAATACTGGCGCCAAAGCAGCCAAATGCTTTGCCATATGTGATGGTACGCGCGAAAACTTTATCGGTTAGACCAAGGTCATAAACGAGACCTGCGCCATGCCTGCCAACAAGGCCAGCAGCATGTGCTTCGTCCACAATAAGCAAAGCTTGATAGGTGTCGCATAACTCCGCGATTTTTTGCAGGGAAGCTGATTGACCCGACATCGAGTAGATGCTCTCAACCACCACTACGGGATGTTTTTGGCTCGACTCTAGCCGAGTTTTTAAATGCCGCAGATCATTGTGTCGAAAGGGTTTGGAGCGTGCCCCGGAAAGACGAATACCATCGCGTACTGAGGCGTGAACGAACTCGTCGTAGTAGATCTCGAATTCATCGCGTGTAAAAATCGACATTAATCCTAAATTTGCGCAATAACCCGAAGAAAATAGCAGTGCGGCATCACCGCCATGATGCTTCGCTATTTTTTGTTCAAGTTCAGTGAGTAGATCACTGTTTCCGGACACCAAACGTGATCCTGTCGAGCCATACAAGGTGTCGTTTTCGAAATCATGCTCCGATGTGCATATGGTTTTACTTAGCGATT
>CAZUYQ010000002.1:42996-49956 GCA_964624705.1 uncultured Polynucleobacter sp. | reverse complement strand
AAGACCTAATTTTTGTAGGAGAATATCGTCTTGATCTGCAGTTGGATTTGGCGCCGTAAGTAGCCTGTCATCGTAAAAGATCGAGTTTGCGCCGGCGAGAAAGCACAAGGCTTGGTCGGAGTCGCTTAACCGATTGCGACCAGCGGAGATTCGTATCATCGGTTTTGGTAGTACGATGCGTGTGACGGCGATCATGCGGACGACATCCCATGCTGCAACGGGTGTTTGGCCGGATAGGGGCGTTCCCTGAATGGGCATAAGCGCGTTGATGGGAATCGACTCGAGTTGAGGAAGAAGGCAGGTGAGCTGGAAAATCAACTCAGCACGATCTTCGATAGTTTCTCCCATCCCAATAATCCCACCGCAGCAGACTGAGACTTGTGCCGCTTGAACATGAGCGATCGTCTGTAAACGATCGGCGTAAGTTCGGGTATGAATAATCTTCTTATAGTACTCGGGTGATGTATCGAGATTGTGATTGTAAGCAGTGAGTCCCGCCTCCTTTAGTCGGAATGCTTGGTCGGCGGTTAGTTTTCCCATCGTGCAGCAGACTTCAAGTCCGGTACCTGCGACCAGCTCGACCATTCTAAGGACGTTCTGAAATTCTCGTTCATGAGGGATGTCGCGCCAGGCGGCGCCTAAGCATAAGCGAGAAACTCCTTTTGCTTTTGCTTGCTCAGCAATTTTAGCAACCTCTAGAACCGACATAAGTGGGGTCTTTTTTAGATCCGTTTTGTATCGAGCTGATTGGGGACAATAAGCACAGTCTTCCGGGCATCCGCCAGTTTTCACGGAAATCAGTTTATTTAGTTGTACAGAACGACTGTCGTGATGATCGCGGTGAACTTTGGATGCTTGGAATATAAGTTCGAGTAGTGGCTTCTCAAATAATTCCAAAATGACTGCTGTCGACCAGTCTTGAATACATGCCTCGAGTTGCTTCATAAAGAGATCCTTCCTGATTAGATTGGACTTATCTTTATGGAGGATATTTGCTAGGTATGGCAATAAAATATCTTGTAAAATCAATAGTTTAAATGTAAATAGTTTAATCTTTCAATTATTTACCATTGATACAAAGGGGGTCTGTGATGAAGATTGAAGCGTTCACATCATCGAGTTATATCTTTGCCATTGCTCACGCTTACGATGTCCTGTGGCGCGGACTAAATCAGAAGCTTAAGAAGTCCGGATGCAATGTGAATGAGGCATTAGTATTGATCGCTTTATACTTTGAAGGGACGGAGCGGGTGACTCCATCCGCATTGTCGAGCGCTTTACGGACAAGTCGAGGTAATATTAGTCATTGTCTAAGCAATCTCGAGGCAAAACGCTTATTAAAGCGAATACTGTCAGAGCGCGATGCAAGGCAGCTTATTGTCGCTCTGACCCCGTCCGGTAAGCGACTCGCCGAAAATCTCGTTGTCGCTTTTGAACAATTGGAATCTGAGTGCGAGCGCCATTTTTCAAGCGACCCCAGTCTGTCGAAAAATTTAATTGAGAGTCTGTTTCATTTAGCGCACTGACCCTCAAACAAGGACACCCTTAGTTTGAAGGTCAGATTTACTCAAGTCTTAGCATCGAAAGATGGCCTTAATACTTGAATCACAGCGTATCCGAGGAGCCAATTCACTCAATACCAGGTGAAAGATTGCCAGGTTCGATATCTTTGCCAATTCCAGAGATCGGATCGCAGTTCATCTTCAGATTGTAGCCAGGACCTTTGACACGTTTTTCATTAACCGCTTCGGTTTCAAATACAGCATTTGGCTTTGTATTTTTTGTGATGGACAGTTTTGCATCCAAACCAGCGCCACCTCCAGTATAAACGATCAAGTTATCGCCTTTAGTTGATCCACTCATCCCGATCTCATTGCCAAAGTTAACTCCCGGCCCAAGTTTAATAGGTTTCATGCTGCTACCGTCATTTTTATAAGAATACAAATGGCTCGTTCTGAAGATAGGATCTTGAGCATACACCAATTTTAGCGAGGGACTATTTTTGTCGGCAGACAGGCAGGTAAAAAGAACATTTCCTCGCACTGGGGTTTCAGCTACTTGATCGCTACCTAAGACATTTGATGTATCAGCGGTCTTACGCGCTGCACAGTTGTTAAGTGCGAGGGTCATCAATGCTGCAAAAAGTAACCTCATTGTGTATCTCCATGGATTGTTAGCAAATTATTCTTCTCAAGCATAGCATCTAAGCACCGACAAGCCTATCCGCGATCCCTCGTGGGAAATGCGTTGTTTCCGTTCTTTTGAAGTTCAACATTCTAAGTAAATTAAAATCTTGATCCGTCATAACCAAAAATCATGTTAATTATAATCACTATTCATTTCATTTATATTATCCGTTCGACCTATACTTCATCCCATCACAAAAGCGAAGGTGGTTCATGGAGACGATCGGCAAAAGACTACGAAGATTTCGAGAAGCAAGAGGGCTTTCAGTGGCTAAGGTGGCTGTGTATGTTGGGGTCTCTGAATCGACCTACCGCGACTGGGAGCACGGTCGAGCGATCCAAGGCGAACCCTATCCTAAACTGACGGAGATTCTTGGCGTTGGCTTAACTGAGCTGATCGTCGGCGAAGGGTCTGGTAAAGATTGGATTTTTAGTGAACTCGACCAAATAGAGCGAATCGTTAAAACCCTCAGAACGCGGTTATAGCAAGGATTTTAGCGGAAGTCAGACTTACGGTATCAAAGTTAAAGAACATTATATAAACATTGTTTTTTGTTAAAATAACTATATAAGGGGTCACTATGTTAAAGAATGCTACAAAAGTAATTATGTTGTCATTATGTTTGGCCAACGCCGCTTTCGCGCTGGATATCTCAAAACCTATCATACGCTGCGATGCGGGTCAGACGATGGTTATGGTGGGCAAGAAAGCAGCCGATGATGGGCAGCTTTATATCGGTCTCTACCAATGGAAAAAGATTCAACACCCCGGTTACGGTCAAGTAAATTATCCTGAACCGATTATTAATGCCAGCCCTGTTACCAAGACCAGCCCCGCGCTTATCGCTATAACGTACCTCGCAGAAGGTAAAATCAGTTTGTATGCAAAATCCGAGTTTGCTCCCGAAGATATCGACTTTGAAGAACCCCTCCGGACCATCGGTAGGGTTAATTATTTAGCCAACGGACGTAAACAGACGATCAACAATATGAAGTGCCAGGTTTTTGAAGAAGCAAATTGAATCTAACCACCAACTTGAGGTCCAGAACAATCATGAGTAAATTTTTATTACAACTTATCGCGATCCTGTTGTTTTGCACGCAGTCCTTGTCTGCATATGCGACGACAACCAGCGTCAAGGCTGTTCCAGGAGAAAATTATCTTGCAGAGCTTCAACATCTCATTAAATCGGCCAGAAGCTCGGTTACGATCTTGCACTTCAACTTCTTCACCGAAAATGGTGAGACCCGGAAGCTGGCTGAGCTTTTAAAATCGCGTAAACTTCAAAATCCAAAACTTGCTATCGATATTATTTTGGAAGGTGAAAAGGATTTAGATAAGGACAATGGCGCAGCGGCAAGAAATCACTTAACACAGGATTTTTTTGCTGGCTCCGGGATCAATGTTCATTTCATCAGTGGCTTGAGACAGGATGGTAAAAAACCTGGTGTCACACATGCTAAGGCCGTGGTGATTGACGACACACTGTTGAGCGGAAGCACCAATCTTACAAATACTTCTTTAACCAAGAACAATGAATTTAACGTCGCAGTTCACGATCCGAAAGCGGCAAACTTCACCCGAGCTTATATGCAGGCGTTGCTAAAAAATTCGAATAAGCTTTATCCAAATGCGCTTTCGCTTGAAAGTGTAAAGGTTTTAACCGACGACGCATTTTTACCCGAAGCTTTAAAGATTATCGGCGAAGCGAACGCTGGAGATGCCTTGAACATCGCTACTTATTTTTTTAGAACCGGTGGCGAGGACGATCAAGACGCAGATAAAATTTTGGCGGCGGTTCTTCAGGCTAAAACTCGTGGGGCAAAAATTAAATTCTACCTAGAACGGAACACTAATCCGCAAGTCAATCCTGATATTACACGCGCCAATATGAATACTGCAAAACGTCTTGTGGATGCAGGTATAGAAGTTTATCTTGATCCTCAGGATAAGATTTCGCACGCTAAAATGATCCTTTTAGACGGCAAAAAGAAAATTCTGCTTCAAGGTTCAACCAATCTTTTTCGCGGGGATTTAAACGAGAATCACCAGGTCAATATTCGTGTTGACGATGCTTCGGTGATTGCAAAAGCACAAACTTGGCTTGCGACTAAGATCGCTTACGAGGGTAGCCATTATGTCACCTTGACGACTGGCAAGCCTATGACAAAGATGTTTCGACTGTGGTTCGGTTACGCGCAGAATCGAGTCGATCTGTCTTCACTGGTTAAAGGAGTGAATCAAAAGCTAGCTCCGGCAACGACTCAATATGCTAAAGGCAGAGGTCTTGACGCGTATTTGCCGGCTCTTCTCAAGAGTGATCAAAACCATCCAGAACTTCCGGATGAAGTCGCGGTGATTGCATATACAAATATTAATACGTATGACGCGGCAAGGATGACACCACCATATGGCCCTCTATATGGCCCACTGCATTTTAGCGAGGGCCTATTTGTAAAGGAAACGCGTACTGGTCTCAAAAGTGGCAGCGCAGTTGCAAGACCATTTGATCCATCTTCATTTAAAATCGATAATGGTTTATCAGCATATAAAATTAACGCAGATTCAATTTCATGGCAGAGTGGTGCAACGACGCTTTATGTGTTGAAGAATAACCTTGGCTTTGAAAAGGCTACTTTGAATGTACTTACTTTTATCCAAGAAAAAGTTACGCGTCGCGTTTTAGATGGCGGTCTGGCCGCTCTCGATAGTGATCACGATACAATATTAGTCTGGGTTCATCAGAGCCAAGCTCAATCTCAGATTATCTTTCCAGCGGATTCAGTCGAAACTATAAAAGTGATTAAGTATCAAACGCAAAAAGAGGGCGCGATTAGATTTGGTCTTGATCAAGGTGCAAACGTATCTTTTGATTCGCGTTTACTTAATACTGCCGCTTTGATGAAACCCATATTAGAAAACATGTAAGTCTGTTTCTTTTAACGCACTAACCGCAAAAGAAGGACACCCTATATAACTGAATTAAGAGTAGAGCCCCCTCGTCTCTTAATTCAGTTAAATAGGATGTCCTCCTTTTAAAGATACCATTATGGTTGATGTCTTCTCGCTGCAAATTCAGCAATCATTTGCGTGCGCACTTGATCTCTTAGCTGAGGTCCAGCAATGATTTCAATTGCGGGCAGAACTAAGCTTTGCGCAAGAAGCGGCTCGAGTTCGATATCAAAAATATCACCCTTATAACCGCGTCGTCGCCATTCCTTACCTGCTAGGTTAGCAACATCTGTTGCTGCGAGATGTTCAAGATCTGTTTGAAATTGACTCATTTCCTCAGCTGATAATTCAGCAAATGATTGGCCCTGCCAATATTGAAGCATAATTTGTAGGGCCTCTTCGACGAGTTGATGATCGCGGAACGGTTCTGCATATCCTCCTCGTCCATCACTCAGGCCAAATTCTTCGGGTTTGATGCCACGGTCCCACATAAGTAGTGCCGCATCTTCTTTAAGCGCGGATTGAAAGCGAGCATTGTTATATGCATCAGACATCCCAGGGTAGGCAATAAGCTTTGGCGGTGGAAAACTGAGATGACGTCGTGGCGGTGTTCTAGTTTCACGAATGCGTGCCGCATTTGCTGGCATTCGTAGTGAAACGAATACATTTGTCGTTAAAATTGCACATTCTGCAGTTTGCAATGATGAGCACATAACCAGCAAACTTAAGCAAATGGTCGAAAAAAGTTTCATGAGTCCTCCAGTTGTTAACATTTTGAAACATTCGCTGCAAAAATTATTCCATACTAAAAATAAAAAATTTGATGGCATGCATCCTGCACTTTTACTGTGTAGGTTTTGAATTTTATCTTAATAAATAGATTTTTGGGGAGGTCGCAATGAACTTATTTCGTGAGGTGTTAAACAGAAAAATTCTGGGCAGTCTTTTAATTGTTTCGTTTTCTTTTATCTCGGCACTTACTGCAGAAGGTTCTGTCGTACAAAATGTTGGCGAGCCAGTGAGGACGATTGAGGCAGTCTCAGTAAAAGTACCAGTCTATAGTCAGCTTCAACTGACTATTCCGAATAGCCCGGTCCAGGGCCAGGCTCTCTATTTAACGGGTGCAGGCAAGTTGCAAAGAGCTTTTGATGATGTGAAGCTCGATGTCTATGCAGCTGTAAGCTATCTCGATTCTCCGCAGGGAATCTCGTCGACAAGTACGATGGAAAGCATCTCGCAGGCAAACGCGAAGGTTGTGCAGCTTACGGCTTTGATGAATCTAAAAGCGAATGATATCAAGACAGCAATTACAGACGCCTTAAAAGCAAATAGCATTGATGTATCCGCGCCAACTGTAAAAGCAGCGCTCGATAAAATAACATTTGATATTGCGAAGGGACAAATGGTTAGCATTGTCGGTTATCGCGGCAGCGACGGTACGGAGACGCTGCTGCTTGAGGCAGGTGCTCAAACCACAACGACGACCGGTCCAGAGCTAGCGACGACATTTTGGAAGGTCTGGTTCGGCGTGCCAGTCGACTCTGAGATGGCATTACTGAAAACTCAGTTAATTGGTAAATAATCAGATCGGACAGCCGACCCCAAACGTGATCATGCGTCCAGCGATGCGTGATCGCGTTGGTTCTTTGGAACTAGAGCCAACAACACCACGTTGTCTAAGGTTCGCAAAAACCTCATAACCAGCCTCGCTACGCCACGCTGCCCCCATACCGGCTGTTTCGCCACTAAAGGTAGCCGTAAACGTATCAGTTTGTCCGGTGCCAAGCTGCCTGACGATATCAGCTGCATAACCGGCAGAAA
>CAZUYQ010000002.1:38595-42986 GCA_964624705.1 uncultured Polynucleobacter sp. | reverse complement strand
CGACAGGGAAGACTTGATAGTCGTAGTTGTGCAGATCATCTTCAATTCCTTTACGTTGAACAATCGCCGAACCTTGGAGCGCCGCGATTCCAGCAGATACCCCAAAAAAGGTCGCGCCGCGTAGAAAGCCTGACCCCATATTAGAACCAATAGGAACGTTACGATTTCCCTCTAACGAAATTCCTTTGAGCGATGTCGGCGCATACAGAGTGAAAGTATCATCGTCTTTCTCAACCTGGTAAACAGCAGGAATCTGATCCACTGCAAATCCGATTCGTCCGGAAACGCGGTGTGATTTGGTCATGCGCTCGCGTTCTTGAGCTTGAAGATCAAGTGCGAGGATTTCGCTTACGCGGGCAGGGTCAATCGGCCTTAAGGTCGACGCCTCCTGCTTTTCTTTTTCTTTCGCAGCCGCTTCTGACTTTGCAGATTCTTCGTTGTCTTGTTTTTGTTCGGGAGTAAGGGACTTCTTCTTTCTCACCGACGGTTTTCTAGCGTCCGAAGAATCCTGAGTACTCTGCTGACTCGGCGTGGATTTAGAAGATGCCTTACCTAGAGCGCGATCTGCTTCATGCAGTAAGTCATCGAGGTTATCAGCGGCAAACGCTGGAACCGTCAGAAGAAGTGCAAGAAGGCTCGCGATGAGGGAAGGGGCTTTTATTAAAGTCATCGATTTGTACCTATTGTTATTTTATAAAAACAATCATGAGATCATGGGTGTTTTATTGAAAAAGGCATTGGTCTACATGATCTTATATACTAGGCGGTCTCGGTAAGCAACTACTGGCAGTGGAAGGTTCTATCTCTCTAGGATTGTTATGAAATCTAAGTTATAGTCGCATCGAAATCTAGGGGTGCCGGAGTTTCTGGCTGAGAAGACGCATCGTCTAACCCTTTTAACCTGATCGGGGTCATGCCCGCGGAGGGAAGATGAATATGCGAACTGCCGTTGCGCAGGATTTAGCAGCAATCAAAAGACAGCGTCCACTTATTCTCAATATTACAAATGTTGTAGCGATGGATTTTTGTGCCAATGCTTTGCTTGCCCTTGGCGCGTCGCCGATTATGTCACTTGATACACGGGAACTGGACGCACTCGTAACCGCTTCACGGGCAGTCGTTATCAATATGGGGACCTTGTCCGAAACTTGGATCGAGATCGCAGAACAAACTTGTGTTTTGGCGGCGGCAAAGAAAATACCGATTATCTTTGATCCTGTCGGCGCAGGTGCAACAGAGCTGCGGACGACCACTGCAAGAACCTTTCTTAAAAAATTTCCTATCGATATTGTACGCGGCAATGCGTCAGAAATTCTCTCGCTAGTAAGTGATGAACATACAGCAAAAGGCGTCGATACCGGAATCGACACTGAAATCGCGGCAGAGAGAATCAGATCGCATTTGAGTCAATATCCGAATGCAGACCTGCCGGTATTTGTGATGAGTGGTAAAATTGATTACGTCGTGACAGCCGAAGAGGTCTACACCATCCATAACGGCGATCACCGGATGACCTCGGTCACCGCAATGGGTTGTGTCGCAACGACCGTCATTGCTGCCTTTCGCGGGATTGCATCTGCAGGTGTGAAACCTGCATCTTCTGCAGTGCGAGCTATGGCAGTGATGGGTGCCTGCGGCGAAATCGCGGCGGAGACGTCCCGCGGTCCTGGCAGCCTTAGAGTTAACTTTTTGGATCATTTATCGATGGCAGATAGTGACGCGAATTTGAATCGGATCGAAGTGACCCCGCAAGTGCGAAGAAACCGCATTGATAAGATTGATGAGCTTTTATCACTTTACCTGATAACCGACGAGCGCTTACCCTGGCGGCAAACTCTTAAGATAGTTGAGCAAGCCATTCAGGGCGGCGTGACACTGGTTCAACTTCGCGAAAAAAATTCTGATATCGAGTTAATAACTCAGAGGGCATTTGAACTTCAGGCCTTGCTTAAACCCATGGGAATTCCACTGATCATCAATGATCATATTTCTATTGCGAAGGCGGTGGGAGCTGCCGGCGTTCATCTGGGGCAAAGCGACGCAGATGTAAGAACAGCACGTAAAATGCTCGGTGAGAATTCTATGATCGGCTTGTCGATTGAGACGGAAGCCGAGATGGAAAGAATAACACAAAACAAATTCACTCTTGAAACCTGTGATTATCTCTCAGCAAGTCCGGTATTTCCATCTCTGACCAAACTCGATACAGCGGCTGCGCTAGGCTTGCCGGCTGTGAAAAGAATGCGTGAACTTTACTCCGTTCCCTTCATTGCCATTGGTGGCATTACCACGGAGAACCTCAAGAAATTGATGGAGACTGGAATTACTGGTGTTGCAGTGGTCTCAGCGATTTTTGGTAGTGATGATCCATTCGCCGCCGCAAAAAAATTCAAAACTATCATCGATGATGTCAAACAAAGGAGGCCCCAATGAATCAGGCGCGAATTATTTTGCCTCGCGTTTTGACGATTGCCGGATCTGATAGTGGAGGAGGGGCTGGGATTCAGGCTGACCTAAAAACATTTCAAGCCTTGGGCTGTTACGGGATGTCAGCATTGACCGCGCTGACAGCGCAGAACACTGTAAAAGTCGGATCTATTTATCCGGTATCGGCCGCTTTTGTTGACGATCAGATCTCGATGGTTATGGACGACATAGGCGTGGATGTGATCAAAATCGGTATGTTGTTTTCGCCAGAAATTATTGAAGTGGTAGCCAAAGCTTTGCGACGATATCAACCTAAATATGTTGTTCTTGATCCTGTTATGGTCGCGAGCTCTGGGGATCTGCTACTAAAATCAGAAGCAGTTGAAGCATTGATATCATTATTGCTTCCTTGCGTGAGCTTGATCACTCCTAATATACCTGAGGCAGAAGTACTCGTCGGGCACGTCATTAAAGATCGCCGCGATATGGAAGCTGCGGCGGCTATCCTTTTAAACCACGTGAATCATGTGGTCCTCAAAGGTGGGCATTTGGTCTCAGATGCTAGTATGTCCCCAGATCTCTTTTCCTCACTGAATCATAGTTGCCTTTGGATTGAGTCACCTCGCTTCGAAACATCCAACACACATGGGACAGGTTGTACGTTCTCGGCGGCCATTGCTGCATTTGCAGCGCACGGTTTCAAATGGCCAGATGCGGTCCTAAGGGCGAGGAAGTATCTCGAAGGCGCGATGAAGTCAGGAATGGATATGGAGATTGGTCTTGGCCGTGGACCCGTGGATCATGGATGGCAAAGGATAGGGGAGACAAAATGAGTGCGCCAAGCAAAGGGCGTGTAATCCAGAGGGTGAAAATCCCCCTCACGCAAAGCCTAGCCAGCAGCGTGAAACGAATATTTGCAGTGTAGGAAGTAATGAATACATTGAAGCCAAATAGGAGAATCAAACAGGCCGCAACGCAAGTGAAGGTGTTGAGCCCCGTAATGCTCCATGTAACGAAGGTCGACGCTTTTCATTGTGTCGGAAGACAGCACTTGTGCCCTCGCAATCGGCAAGAGGGTGCGAGCTTCGTCGGGGTCTTAGGCCGTGGCATGTTTGAAGATGGAGGGCACGTCAACTTGGGAGATCCACAATGTTCTTTCTCAGCTGATGCTGGAGAGTACCGATCGACAAGCTCTAAACGGCGAGGAGATTGGGACGGCATGGTGGAAGTCGGATTTGTTCGTAGTACTCCGAGTGCAGGAAAGCTGCATACATGGGGAAGGGACAAACGCGGTGAGGCGAGTGTTAGGGGCTCGGTGTTCACACTTCACAGAGGGTGGCAATGAATACGATCGAGAAACTATCGCTCATAGCGAAGAAATCAGTAACAGATAGGAGGATGAAGTTTTCGTCGCTAGCACATTTGCTGAATGGTGAGATGCTGGCGAGCTGTTTCCATGAGCTGAAACGAGACAAAGCAGTGGGTGTTGATGGTGTGAACCTGGACGAATATGGAGCCAAGCTTGGCGATAATATTTCCGAGCTTATAGGCAAAATGAAGTCTAAGACGTGGAGGCCTAGGCCAGTAAGGCGAGTTTATATTCCCAAACCTGGTAAAGCGGAAAAGCGTCCTTTAGGAATACCAACGACTGAGGATAAAGTTGTTCAGATGGGTGTTAAGAAAATTCTTGAGAGCATTTACGAGAACGAGTTTTTCGAATGCTCACACGGATTTCGCCCTGGTCGCAGCTGCCACACAGCAGTCAAGGCGCTGAATGAATGCATGATGAAACGCCCCGTAAACTTTGTAGTTGAAGTGGACATTCGCCGCTTCTTTGACAATGTTTCACACTATTGGCTGCAACGATGTCTTGAGGAAAAGATCTCTGATCCAAACATGATTTGGGTAGTGAGGAAACTCTTGAAGTCCGGCGTTATGGAAAATGGTGAAGTTGAGCCGACGAC
>CAZUYQ010000002.1:28508-38585 GCA_964624705.1 uncultured Polynucleobacter sp. | reverse complement strand
AACCACTTTCCCCTCCGGTCTTATTCTTCCTGGGTCCTGGCCGCCCGCCCCCCGGGCGCCACGCCGCAGGGCGGAATCGTCAGTCCTTTGTTGTCCAACATTTATCTGCACTATGTACTGGATCTGTGGTTTGAACGTGTGTTCAAGCGATCGAGTCAAAGCTACATGCAACTCATTCGTTATGCTGATGATTTTGTCGTAGCGTTTGAAAGTCGCAAGGATGCGGAACGCTTTCTGGACAGCCTTCGAGAGCGTTTTGGCAAATTTGGGCTTGAAGTTGCCGAAGAGAAAACTCGTTTGGTAGAGATTGGCCGGCGCAAGTGGAAGAGGTGGCGTCAGAGTGGTGGTGAAAGATGTGGAACATTTACTTTTCTAGGATTTACGCACTATGCGGGAGTCAGCAAATCTGGCTACTACATGGCAGTGCACAAGACCAGTAAAGAGGCCCTGCGTCGCAAGATAAAGGACATGAATGCATGGCTAAAGAACGTTCGATCAGTCGCCCCATTTAAAGAATGGCGTCGGGTTCTGGAGTCAAAACTCATCGGTCATTACAATTACTATGGGGTCAGCAATAACATGCGATGCCTGCAACAATACTACCGCAAGACATTGTCCCTTCTCTTCAAGTGGCTGAATCGTAGGAGTCAGAAGAAAAGTTTTAACTGGAAAAAGTACTTGGAATACCTGGAAAGGTACCCGTTGCCGCAGCCGAGAATCAAAGTCCAACTGTTTGTAATGAAATCGACGTGAACTTACCCCGTGGAGCCGTGTGTGGGAAAACTACAAGCACGGTTCTGCTAGGGGTCTTATAACAAGAAGGAAATATCAAGTTATGAAATCTACTACCCAAAAATTTATATACGCGGTCGCCTTATCTCTGTTTGTTGTGATCTGCCGACCACTTGAGGCTTCAGTGGTAGCTTCGTTCTCAAGTTTAGCGCGTGAAAAAATTAAACCTATTTATCGGGAGATTTTGCATCACCCGTTCAATCAAGAACTAAAAGATGGAACGCTGTCGAAAGATAAATTTGATTTTTATAAAAGGCAGGACGCAATCTATCTCAAAGCATTTGCAAAAAGTTTAACGATACTTGCGGCAAAAATGGATGATCCAGCCGATTCACAAAAGATTATGAACCTCGCACTTGCGTGTCTTCAGGAAGGATCAATCGTTGGTGGTTATAAGCCGGACCTTGAAAAAGAAGCGATGCCTGCGACGGTATTTTACACAAGCTACTTGCTAAACGTGGCTGCTTATAAAAGCCGAGAGGATTTGACGGCTGCCTTACTACCGTGCTTTTGGATCTATTTACTGGTGGCTGAGGATTTACGTGCGCATATAACTTTAGACAATCCCTATGCGGCTTGGTTCCGCGAATATAGCTCCGATTCTTACCGCGAGGCGGTGCAGACGATGATTGATTTAACGGATCGATTGGCAGCTAAACTTGATCCCCAAGGGCGCCATAAAATGATGGAGGCTTTCGTTATGGCATCCCGTTTGGAATGGCTTTTTTGGGAGGAGGCCTACAAAAAAGCGTCATTTTGGCCGGTTTTATAAAATTAATTCATAATAAATGTTAATGATGTTAAAAGATTATATAAAAATATTAGTATTAGGCATTTACGTACCTGGCTACCTATGATATTTCCAAGACAGTCATTAAATATGATAGAAATCAGGGGTCAATATGACTGAGAATTCTCAAATCCGTTTTTCAGCTTCTTTCTCTTTCTTACTACATTCTTTTAGCAAGCGTTCCTATATGCATAAAATTAACCAGTTGTTCTGTGTGTTTCTCACAATGTTTTTTGTCGCCGCATGTGCCAAAGAAACAAGTAAAGAAGAACGCAAGCGTGAAGAAACAGAACGTCAGTATCGTCGGATGCAAAAAGCTGAAGGTCATTACGCCGGCTTTGTCGCGATCGACGGAACGCGCTTAGTTCCTTTAAGTTTAGATCTGACGACGAACCGTAATCCTAAGGACGGTGGGGATAACCCGACCCTTTCAGCCTCGGTACGTATTGGTATGTTTGGTGGCATCGTTGTTTCTTCAAATGCAGTTTCCTTTGATTGGGGTAATGGAAGATTTTCTGTAAGCCTTGCTAAGCAAAAACTCGCGCCTGATATTAGCGGTACAGCGCCTCTTGAAATTCGTGGTGTGCTAGTAGAGAACGCGGTCTCCGATGGTGTCATCGAAGGTCCGATTTCCGGTAGCCATGCAGTGAGTCTTGCGAAAGATGGTCCGAATTTATTCACGGAGCAAGATCATTATAATTATCAAACTCAAGTAAGCGATGTTGCATTAACTGGAGATATGGTTGCAAACTCGCAGCTAAGCTTGAAACGTCTCGCCCTTCCCCATGTTTCACCTAGTACTTCCGATTTACCATCACTACCAGCGTTCGACGCGTCTATACGTTTTGCAAACCTCGGTGTCGTTCCGCAGGTTGCCACGGATGTTTTGTATGATCCTATTCTTGGCTTCGTTGAGTTGCAGTTTGGTGCGAATACAGTTTTGCGCGTAGATAATTTGTATCTGAACCGAGATGTTCTGAGTATGTCGCTTGCAGATTGGAAACCCGACCAAGTATACGCTGGAAATATTGTGCATGGAGCGGCGGTTTATGGTCACATCAAAATCGGCTCAGACTTCCCGAGTTTAGGACTTACTGACGCAGTTACAGTTCCGGAGCTGCCGCCAAAATATTTTATCGGTACCTATAAGGGTTTAGTTAAGACATTGACGGCAATGGCGTCACTTGAATATCAAAATACGCGTGGAACAAATTCTGCAGAATTTCCATTTAGTTATTTCCCAAATTTCACTTTGAAGGTTCTGCTCTGCGATGGGCCTCATCGTTTCACCTTAGAGTCCTATGACTTATCGGCGATGGATCAAATTCGGAGTTTGGCGCGGTTCCAAAATGCAAATGGAATCTTCGACATTAAGTTTACTCCGGGATGGAAAGCACTAGAAGGTAAGCTGAAAAAAGCAGGCGCGACGGGGTCGATTGACGCTAAGGATCCGCAGTTGAAAATTACAGCTCAGCCTCTTTCTGAATTTGAATGTCCGGCAGTTACGAGTGACCGATAAGAATAGTTTTTTTTGGCGGTAGTAGCGGGAAATGACTTATGAATCTCATTCATTTTAATATTTGTATTCTTTTATCGGCGTTGTGTATTTCGGATGTTGGCGATGCGGCGGTACCATTGCAGCCGCTTCCAGTGGCTGAATCTACGAATAAGCCAGCTCTTACTCTTAGTTTAAAAGAAGCGACGACGAGAGCTTTAACCGGTAGTCGAGTCGTAAAGAAAGCTAAAGAGGACTATAATGCAGCCCGCGAGGCGACATCGGTTGCGCGCGCAGCTTTTTTACCGACATTGAAGTTTGAATCCAATGTTGGGACATTGCATGACCGTGAACCAAGTGTCGGCGAGACGGTGCCACCTGCTATTGCCCGGGATCGCAATCAGTACGATGCAGATTTGGTTTTGACTCAGCCATTGTTTTCTGGCTTTCGTGATTGGAACGATGTTCGTGCGAAGTCGGCGGCAAGTTTAGAGGAAGAATGGAAATTAAAATCCACGGCACTTGATATCAGCATTAAAGTGATTGAACTATACTTCGGATTGCAACTAGCTCAAGCGGATTTAAATGCTGAAAAAGAAGTTTCGAAATTACGTCAAGAGCAGTGGGACGATGTTAAAAACAGAGCTCGCAGTGGCCGGGCAACCCAGTTGGACAGTCTGGAATCCGAGTACGCCGTAAAGGCTCAGGAGCCGGCGATAAAGGAGCTTGAGCACGATATCTCGAGCAAGAGTCTGCAGTTAGCACGGATTCTTGATTTGCCTTTGGACCAGAGCTTTCGATTATCGGACGATCTATCAAATATCGGCGCGGTTCTTGGCGCGGCAAAGTTACCAAACTTGGCTGAAGCCTATACTATCGCGACCCAAACGAGTCCAAAATTACGGGCTGCCCAGCAGACAGTTGAGCGTATCGACCTCGAATACTCCCGAGACAGCGCTAAGCACTATCCTGATCTATCGTTCGAGGCGAAAGCTGGTTATCACGCAAATCTTCGTGCGGACTTAGGAACAGAGGATGCAAGGCATTATTCGGGTCTACTGAAACTGACGGTGCCTTTGTTTTCGGGATTGAGTAGTTTCGACGAAAGGCGCGTCAATCGGGCAAAAGTTTCCTCAGCTCAAGAAGATTTAGGCCTCGCGCGTGACGATCTTTTGCAAGAACTGACTGATGCATATAGCCAGTTAGAGCTTGCGGAATCCAAAATTGTTGCTGAAAAGAAGAACACCGAGCTCACATTACGAGCGATTGAAAACGCTAAAAGTCTTTTTCAGGCCGGTCGAACAACCCAGACAAGCGTTCTAGACAGTTATTCCCGAGATTTAACATCTAGGAAGAACTACTCTAAAGCTCTCTATGATCGTGTGATTGCGCTAGCGAAAGTCAGATCTTTAACGGCGCCTTGAGGCGGAGTCTTAGTTGTGATACAGCACTAGCTGAAAAATTGAATTTTGCCAAAAGGAGAACACGATGAAAACTATGTTTGCCAAACTAAAAATCACAGCAATTTTAGCCGTTATGGGTGCGACCACTCTGTTATCAAAGCCATCTCTACTACTTGCAGCCAATGGTGGCATTACCGGCATTTACGTTGGTAGTATGCACCTTGTCGACGGAACAGAGCGTGATATTCCGTTAGCGTTTTCATTAGCGTTGACCGATGAAACCAGCTCTACACCGAGCGGTACTCAGTATATTATCGATGGTTCTTGTGTGATTGATGAAGAAGGCGGACCTTACACCTTCACTCGAGTTTATTATGATTTGGACAATAACCGCTTAGATCTTAAATACAGTCGTCCTCGTAACGACCCAACTACTGTTGCACCAGCGAGTTTTAGATTGGTTGGCGGTTTCGACAATGATGATGCAATCACTGGCACGGTTACCTCAGGTATGTATGGCCCCATTGGGACCTTTAAGGTGACGCGTGACGGCACTCTAAAAACTCTACCTATTCGCAATAAGTATGCTGGAAGATGGGATGGAGTAGGACGTAACGTAAAATTCAATTATTCAGCGCAGACTTCTATTGTTCTTCAAGCATCAAGCGGACACCCCATAACAAACCCAGCGGATTATGAGTTTGAATTTACTCCTGGTCATACCGGTGGTTATACTTTTGATAACGTTTTGATCGGTGTCTTCAATCAGATCACTATTGATTACCTTCGTCGTAAGGTAAACATGGTAGATGGCTCTGGCGCACTTTCTATGAATCTCACTCCTGATTTTGCTAAGAATCTCTTGAGCGGCCAGCAAACATCCACTTCTTGGGGCTTGACCGCGATTTTCGATAAATTAAAGAGAATCGAATAGCCTCTTAGCTTTTTTGAAGCGGCAATTCCAAAATAAAACGGGTATTGGGAGCCTTGGTGTCATAGAACAGCCGTCCATGATGAGAGTGGGCGATTCCTTGAGAAATACTTAGGCCCAGCCCCGTACCTTTTCCTACCTCTTTCGTCGTAAAAAACGGCTCCATAATTCTCTCGGCTACTTTTGCTGGTATTCCCTTTCCGCTGTCCATAATTCTAATCTGTATGGTTTCAGCGGTTTTAACGGCATCGATATGAATCCATTTTTCTGGAAGAAGATCTACGACATCATAGGCATTATTGAGAAGATTAGTAAGAATTTGTGAAATCTGAGTTGGTTTGCACTTGATTAGAGCCTCTTCAAAAGAACTTACTCGAAGTTCGATGCCGCGTGCGGTAAAGCGCTCTTTGCATAGATCCAAAGTACTCTGTAGAATAGACTCAATGGACACAACTTCCATAGGGTCGTGTTCACCATTGCGCGAGAATTCTCGAAGACCTTTCACTATTTTTGCAATCCGCTCCGCGGTAATTTTGATCGTATGTAAGCCGCGACTGATTCGTTCCTGATCGATGCGTCCTTTGCCAATTTGTATTTCTAGGAATTCCGCTTGTCCGTGAATAATAGTGAGTGGGTTATTGATCTCGTGTGCGACACCTCCCGCCATTTCACCTAAAGAGGCCATTTTGGCGGATGAAATCATTTTCGCTTGAGCTTCTTTTAGCTGAGCATCCTTAGCCCGAATTTCGGTGACGTCTTCAATGACTGACAGCAAGTAGAAGTCGCCGTCGTCGTTCTCTCGCACTGCGCGACTTGTAATGAGACCCCATACTGTTCCACCAGACTTCGTAATGTATCTTTTCTCAAAGCGATAAAGTGGGCCGGATTGTTTTGGCAGCTTAGTAATATTCTTTTTAGTTATTTGCATGTCTTCGGGATGAGTGATTTCGAAGATAGACATATTTCGAAGTTCATCTTCGGTATAACCAATAAAATCCTGAAATGCGGGGTTTGTTGCAATAAGTCGGTGGTCGGAATCAATTTGGATCATGCCCATGGGCGCGTTGTCAAACATCGCTCGGAAGGAGTGTTCGTTTGCGATGGCCTTTTTTAGGGCAATTTTTAGCATCTTTCCTTGATTTACTGCCGCTGTTTCAGCGTTTTTAAGAGCAGTTATGTCGCGTATAACGGCAAAAAAACCGACAATCGAGCCGTTGGGATGCTTGTCGGGAATGTAATTTGCCCATACGGATCTTTGAATGGATTCGTCTTGAATTTGATATGTGAAGGTGGTCTGAAATTCTTGTGGTTTTCCAGAAAGAGCAAGATCCATATAATTTTTAACCTGTTTGAAGGCCTGCTCGCCACGAACTTCGGCTATGGTGCGGCCGTAAATATGTGTTGGATCCATTTTATACCAGGTCGAATAGGCAGGATTCACATAGCGATATTTAAATTTGTCGTCGATATAACAAACAAGATCAGGAATGGTGCCCAGTATATTACTAAGAAATCGTTCTCGTTCGGCTAATTCGTTTTCAAGGCGCCTGCGTTCAAAGTTGCTTATAACTTGCCTGGAAAGAGCTTCTAAAGCCTGGATTTGCATTTGAGTTAAATGCTTTGGTTTGTGGTCTATCACGCAAAGCGTGCCTATATTTAGACCCTGCGCGGTAGCAAGCTGCGCACCTGCGTAAAAACGAACTTTTGGTTCGTTTGTCACAAGTGGGTTTTGGTTAAATCTGGCGTCTGCAAGTGCGTCATCGACTATAAAAGTCTTGTTTTCATTGATCGCATGAGCGCAGAAAGCGAAGTCTCTGGTACTAGACTTGAGATCTGTCCCGTGATGCGATTTGAACCATTGTCGTTCTTCATCAATTAGGCTTATTAGGGCAATAGGCGTATCGCAAATTTGCGAAGCAAGAAGCGTTATATCATCGAGGTGCTTTTCTGGAAGTGTATCTAAGATATCGAATTTTTTTAGGGCAGCTAATCTCTCAGTTTCATTGGCAGGAATTTTAGGTTTTATATGTTCGACGTTTTTAACTTTCATGAAAGGTGTGCCTTATCCTATTGAGATGCTGGCGTTCCAATCTTAAAGCTCGCCGTTAAATTAATGACCTTCTTGCGACTCTCTTCGTTTAAAACAATAAATTCCAGGCCTATTCCCGCTGGTAAGTTGTCGTCTCCTTTGCTTGACCATCGAACTATAGCTTCACCTTCAATATTTTGGAATTCTTGATTTGCCCCATTTAGTTTAAAACCAGCTAGGCTGCCGACGGTGGGAGTTAGGCCGGGCGGTATAGAGACAATAAATCCACCTTTTCCAAAATTTACAGTTTCCGTCGTTATAGTTGTAAGTGAGTGCAGAAATTCTAGTTCTACCTGAAGCCTCGCTCTAAAGCGCTTAGCGCGTTGCTCCCATCGGATAATACTCTCCTCTGGGCTAGAAGATTCAGGGCACGGGTTGGTGACTGCTTGATCTTCTTTAGCTTGGTCATTCTGATCTTTATTTTGAATTCGACTTTTGTCCATCGGCACCCGCTCGAATGTAAAACTGGCCCTACGGCTTGTAGATTCATTTATCATCCTATCGGTGGGTGACTGTAAGTCTTGATCGATACGCTGGGGGATAAGCAGTTGGTAATACGCGAAATTTTGTAGAAAGATGTTGTCGGCAAAGCTGGTTAAACATAAAGGCCCGCTGATCCTTAGGGGACAGCGGGCCTTTATGTTTTTTAGAAGTGGAGAGATAAGGGATTTTTGCAATCCCCTCGACTCAGCTACCTTGAAGACGTGTGAACGCCTCTGCAAATGCAGTCTTTTGGCCAGAAGCATTGCCAATGTATTGACGAAGCTCTTCACCATCTAGACCTTTAAGGAATGCTTTACGGCTTAGAGAGAATTTACGTTCTTCAGCATCAGTTGCTAGAACGATAAACTCAACATTGTCGCCTTCTTTAACCGCATCTTCTGCTTTCGCGATTTGTTGATCGGAAAGTTCGCTGATGTGGATCATGCCTTCAATGCCAGGAGCAAGTTCTACGAATGCGCCGAACTCGGCAACTTTCGTTACTTTGCCCTTGCCTTTAGAGCCTGCTGGGTGAGCTTTTGCAACATCAAGCCACGGATCGCTGCTCAATTGTTTGATACCAAGAGAGAATTTCTCGCCTTCGGTGTCGATTGCAAGAACTTTGGCTTCGACTTCGTCGCCTTTTTTGAATAGGTCGCCAGGATGCTTAATGCGGTCGGTCCAGCTGATATCCGAAATGTGGATAAGGCCGTCGATACCATCTTCGATTCCGACGAATACGCCGAAATCGGTGATGTTACGGATTTTGCCGCGGATAACGTCACCAACTTGGTATTTCTCTTTAACGAGTTCCCAAGGATTTGGTTCCATTTGCTTCATGCCAAGGCTGATACGGCGATTTTCGAGGTCGATTGCAAGGACAACGACTTCGACTTCATCACCGATATTTACCACTTTGCTTGGGTGACGAACGCGTTTGCTCCAGCTCATTTCAGAGACGTGGATAAGGCCTTCGATGCCACCTTCAAGCTCAACGAATGCGCCGTAGTCAGTCAAGCTGACCACTTTGCCGCGAGTCTTGGTGTTAACGGTGTATTTGTCACCAGCTGCCAACCAAGGATCGTTGAGAAGTTGTTTGTAACCAAGTGAAACGCGCTGACGACCTTCGTCGTAGCTCAGAACTTTTACGTCAACTTCTTGTCCGACTTCGAATAGCTCGGAAGGATGGTTGATGCGGCCCCAGCTCATATCTGTAATATGTAGAAGACCATCGATGCCACCAAGGTCAATAAATGCACCGTAATCGGTGATGTTTTTGACGATACCTTTAAGCGAAGCACCTTCTTTGATGCTGCCAAGAGTCGATGCACGAAGTTTTTCACGGTCTTGCTCAAGAAGAACACGGCGGGAAAGAACGATGTTGCCGCGTTTTTTGTTGAACTTGATGATTTTAAATTGCAGCTTGCCGCCGATAAGTTTGTCGAGGTTGCGAACTGGGCGCAGATCCACTTGGGATCCTGGAAGGAATGCTTTCACGCCGATATCAACCGACAGACCGCCTTTGACGCGCGACATAATCGTACCTTCGACGATTTCATTGCGTTCAAACGCTTCAGCAATACGATCCCATGCACGGAGCATTTCTGCACGTTCACGCGAGAGAACCATTTCGCCATCATGATCTTCGAAACGATCCAGATAGACTTCGACAGTGTCGCCGACTTTTGGAACATCAGCACCGAATTCGTGCTTTGGAACTTCACCTTCAGATTTGTGGCCGATGTCGATAACGATATTGTCATCGGTTAGGCGAATGACAAGACCTTGAACGATCATGCCTTCTTTCACTTCTGAAGTACTGCCATTGCCCGCAAGCATTTGCGCGAAATCCGAGGTCAACTTGACGTCTGTTTCAAATCCAGTGTCTTCGTCTTCCCAGCGGATGTTCATGCCTGGCATTTTAGATTCTTGAAGTTGCATAGGTGGGGATCTCTTTCTTTCCTCGCGAAGGGGTTGAGGCATCGGGAAATTCCGGTGGCTTTATACTCGTGAGGGGTGCGGTTTGATAGCATGCAGATCCAGCTTAAGTCAATAAATATTCGGGGGTTGTAGGGTCTGCGAAACCCAGATTAGGAG
>CAZUYQ010000002.1:20747-28498 GCA_964624705.1 uncultured Polynucleobacter sp. | reverse complement strand
ACCAAATTATTGTCTTTCAGGTATTTGTTATACTCGCTTCGTGACTGCAGCGGTGGCTCTCCGTGTTTCTGCAATGTCTGGCAGGCAGACGGTAGCCATTTCACATCGTTTACTGAATCACATTGGATTGCACCAGAGCTTAAGACTCTTTTAAAGAGATTTTGCGATACTTCCCTGTAAGTTATTGATTGGTATGCCTTATTTGTAAGCGCCGCATCATTGGGACGCCGACTGGGTGTTTGCTTTCGGGGAGCTATCGTGGGAAAATTGATCTTTCTAGGAGAATTGATTTATGAGCATCCAACAATTTATAAAGAAGCTTTTAAGTATGGACCAAGTCGGGCAACTTGCCGTTTTTTTCATATGTTTAAGCTTAACCAGATCTGTCTTTGCAAGCGACAGCGAATATAAGGTGGAATGCCCAAATCCACTACCCGCTACTCCTAAGGAAATCGCCAGATCCGAGGTCTATAAAGATACACCTTTTAAAGCCGGGGAAGTCTCCACTTACGAAGTCTCATGGATGGGAATGCTGGCTGGATATGGAACGATCGAGGTCCAATCTCCCCAGAAGCATAATGGTATCTGGCACAGAGTGTTTCATGTCGACGGCAAAACCGGTGACTGGTTTAAAGGGTTTTATGTGGCTCACGATGAGGCGACAGCATTTACCCGTCCGTGGGACTGGGGTGTCAGTAAATTCTATCTTGAGCAGGAAGAAGGAAAGCTTATCGGAAGTTCTCTGGTTCAAAAAAAATGGCTCGATTTCAATCATGATAAATGCAAGGTGAGTGAAAAAGTTTGGATGCCAGGTAAGGCTGATGAAATTGTGGAACGCGATGTTCAGTATGGTGCGATTGACGCGATCGGCGCGGCGTTAAAACTTCGAACCTTTAATTATAAAATGGGCACTGCGGAAAAGTTTCTGGTTTATACGTCAGAAAAAAACTGGTTTTTTGAAGCCACTCCCGTAGCCGTTGCTGAAGAAGTAACAGTTGCTGCAGGAGTCTTCAAAACTACAAAATTAAAACTCCAAACCTATATCGGTAAAGATCTGCAACAAAAAGGCGAGGTCTTTGCTTGGGTCAATAATAAAGAGCCAAGGCAATTGGTTCAGATTCAAGGTGATATCAAGATTGGCTCGGTATTTATGAAGTTAAATAAATACCAAGCTGGTCAATAATTTTATGATGGCGTTTACAGCCCAGCCTCTGCCAAGGCGCTGATAACTTGTTGTTGCTGGGAAGTGAAGTGTTCCGGAATCTCGTATTCCACGACGGCAAAAAAATCACCGCGTGTTTTTTTACCGAGGACGTGAAAACCGAGACCTTTTAGGCGAATTTTGGTTCCTGGTTTTACGCCTGCGGGAATTTTGATGCGCTTGTTCCCATCAAGAGTTGTTACTTCTTTGCTTGCTCCAAGCAAGGCTTCACTGAGTTTCAGTGGTAATTTTCCTTCGATATCATCGCCGACTCTCTGGAAGTCTGGATGATTTGCGACCGAAACGACCACGTATAAATCACCGGGTGCGCCTCCCGATTGTGACGACGCACCCTTACCAGCAAGTCTCAATTTGCCACCATCACGAATACCTGCTGGAATTCGAACCGTTAAATCGCGACTTGTTCCATCGTTCAATCGAAAATTAACTTGACGTTCAGCTCCGGCAAAAGCTTCCTGAAATCCAATCGTCAGCGGATACTCGAGATCCTGACCTTTTTGTGGGCCGCCAAAACCGCCAAAACCTCCGCCTCCGCGGCCACCACCCGCAAATCCGCCGCCAAAGATGCGACTAAAAATATCACTTGCGTCGAAACCTGCGTCGCCGAAGATATTGTTAAAATCTGCGCCTCTGAAAATATCTTCTTGAGAATATTGCTGATGGAATCTGGTATCCCCATAAGCATCGTACTGCTTGCGTTTGTCCGCATCAGATAACACCGCATAGGCTTCACTGATCGTTTTAAACTGATCCTCAGCCGCCTTATCCCCGGGATTGCGGTCCGGGTGATATTTCATCGCAAGCTTGCGATAAGATTTTTTAATTTCATCATCACTAGCGCCTTTTTGGACGCCAAGAGTTTTGTAATAGTCAGCCATGTATGAAACACTCCAGATAGAAACCCAGCTATGATGTCGTTAAATAACACTACATCTCAATGTAAGATGGCGCGCTTTACTGTCAATAGAGACCCTGGACTCTAAATAAATTTTCTTAAGGCATCTATTTTATGGAACTGCCGATGCATGCTTAATTCGGGGGTTATGGCTCGGGCTTCAGCCATGGTAAACCAGCGAACATCATGGGATTCTTCACTTACAACATGCTTTTCGTCTTCATCGGCAATGATTAAATAACGGACATCGTAATGTTTGTGTTCGGCATCGCGCTTATTAGCTGGGATCACATGATCATCCAGGTCAAAAGGAATCGGCAGTGCACTAGTAATATGGAAAACATCAGTTTCGTATTTAAGAAAAGAAAGCTTGGTAAGACCAGATTCTTCATTGGCCTCGGTCATAGCAACTTCTTGTAAATTTGGATTGCCATCGGCATGACCGCCCAGTTGCAGCCATAAACCAAGCTTCCGGTGATGAGTCAATAAAACCTTCGTTAGAGTTGGATTCACAACACAGGCCGAACCCGTCATATGTCCCTTCAGGTTTGTTCTTTCAAAACATGTGGGTTCAGCGCTGACGAAGGTCTTAAATAATCGAACTTTCTCTAAATCGTAGTCTAAGGACCAAGTCTTATCCTTAAAAAATTGTACATTGCCCCAAGTTTTAGCGTACAAATCAAGACTTGCAAGTGTTGCCGCAGTTACCACAAGCTTCTCCTTAAAACGGTCCTAAAAACTATTTAACTGCGTGAACGGCCTTGCACTGGACCTCATTAGAATTGCCCGTCCCCGATAAAACAATGCGCTCACCGGGATATCCTGTTGCAATCCAAATGTCAAATCGTAGAGCGCCGGCACTATCAACTTCTAGAATAATAGGGGCATCATTCTCTGTTAATAGAAACCGCATAAAAAATTCGCCGGTTTTTGGGTCAAATGTCATCCCTACTTCTTTGGAAAGTGTGGGCAAGCTTAGAGAGAATGACGACTCCTTTTTATCGACTGCGTAGCGCAATGTGCCAAATTCGCCGACGTTTTCTTCTAAAAGGAGTGGTGCAACTGATAATGATTTATCGGGACGATACAAAATACTTCCGGCCCGAGCAACTGCGCCGTCGCGATAAAAGAAGGAACCGCTATTCCCTTTCATCACTTGCTGATCTTTATTCTTATCTTGGCGGAGGTAATAGAACGTTCCCTGATTAGACGCTGTGCCATCGATCGTTCGAAGTGAACCCCCGTCCCCGGCTTTGAGCGTGTCACCATTGGGATAAAACATCACGCCGCTATTTTGCTTCAGAACTTTCTTGTTTGGATAATAATAAATTCCACTCTGTGATTTCAATTCTTGGCCGTTCATATACGAAAATGTGCCGCCTGAACTCCGTAGGGGTATGCCAGAGGGATAAAAATAGGTGCCGGTGGCACTCTTAAAAACCTGTCTAGCCGCGTTATTAAAAAAGATCGTCCCGCCTCCGCTTTTCAAAGCTTGACCATTTGAGTAGTTATAAGAACCGCCGGCCTGTTTTAAATCCTTGCCGTTCTTGTATTTTATGGAAGGCTGACACTCTGAAGTTAAAACATTGGGACAAATTTCTGACGCAAGAAGTTTACCAAACTCATCCACGGGAACAGTTTGAATCGTGGCATCAAGGCAGGTGATCACATAATTATCGCCGATGCGTTGCATGCCTTCCATGTGATCGGCGCTTTTAATCCCGGAACTACCGGTTTCATTTTTTTGAGGTGTCCGACAGGCCCATGTTAAACCTGCGGCAACAGAAATAATTATGAAACACTTCATGGTTTTCATCTCTCCTTAACGAAGCTGCGGGTAGGCGTCTTTTTGTAACAGTATGGAAGACTCTATCATGTCATTCTTCTAACGTCGACTGCTCAGGTCCGGTATGGTCAAAGTCAAACTCAACGAATCCACTTGGGTCGTCATTTGACGCATTTGCATCGCTGTTTCAATATAACGGAGAAGAGCAGCATTGGCAAAATTGGTTGGTATTTTCAAAGCCTCAAGTGCCTTGTTTTGCCATGAAATCCTTATCACAAGTCCGACCGGATTGCCTGGTTCATGGGCGACAGCAGAAAAATCAATGTTAATATTCGAAGCGCCATATTTAGTTTGTGCAAAGATAATTGCAACAAGCAGCAGCTGGCTTGCGACACCTTGGTCGATCGTAAACCGATAGAACCAAATCTCGCCGCGTTCTTCGTTTTCTTCATCAGGTGAAACAGTCAACTGAAGCTTCAATCTTTCGACAAGAGGTCCTTCTGTTTCGATAAAATGCTGCCAGAACTTCCTTACTGTAAGGTCGTTTTGTTGGGGTATTTGCCCGTTTAGAGCAGAAGTTCCAAGTACAACGCGGACGATTGCGCGGATATACTCCAACTGTACCATCGCCGTCGCTAATGGTGTTACCTGCGCGTTGGATTTTTCGATTAGCATGTCAAGGAGGCCGCGAAGCTGCGCCACTGGGGTATTGAGATTGTGACTAATAAGCGAAATAAAGTTTTGCTTGATATCGGATGTTGACTCGGCCGCTAACACCAGAGCATGGAGGCGCGCGCGACGATAACTATTATAGGCGACGATCGTAAATGCTGCAGCGATAAACATCGCAAATCCAGCGATAATAAGTGGTACGACTGGCATGTAAACTGCGAAATAGCGTACACCAATAAGATTAGCAATCGGCAGGCTCAGAGCACAGATCAAAAACGGCCCTAAGGCTCGACCGCCAACTTTTGCGATTGCAATCAAGATGGCCAGACACATTAAAATGAGCACGAAAGTACATAACGCTTCGGGGACCACCGCAACGGTATGATCGTCGATAAACATTTGCGCCATGGCTGCCCAAAAAACATGGAAAGGAATACCATCAGTTTGAAGTGTCTTATGAGCTGGTGAGCTAGCTATAAATGTTCGTTGGAGTAGATCTTTATTCTCTCTAAAATGGAGCTCTTGAGTGATGTCATTGCCGATGAATACTACGGCACCCTTAGCAATTTCAGCGGTCACAGGCGGCCTAAAATCTAAAAATGAGTATGTCGTTAAAGACGACGGCAGCGGTAGATTGAGAATGAAGTTTGGCAGTGTGTGCGGCAAGTTCGTTGAAACGCGCCAAGGTTTTGGCTCAGAAAAGAATTTCGCGGCAATGCGCTGCGGCATCCACGTCCATTCTGGTTGCCAACTGCAGAAAATATTGACGTCATAGTAGCAGTCACGGGCTTCAGCGATCTTGTACTTACGCTGAATATCGTCTGGCACGGCGCCAGCCGTGTACAAATGAACTGCGATGATTGTCCGATCACTGATGTTGAGGCGGTCAATAGTGTCGGTGAGAGGACGAAGATAATCTGTTGTTAGGGGATGCGCACTAGCAAGCCAGCTTACCACGATCATGGAGGGCTCGCGGGCTGCGACTTGTTCGAGTATGGATGCGTATTCTTCCATGCTCGCGTCGCGGATCGAACTGTTTGCAGCGTGACGAATACTTTGGTAATCAGTGTCTTTTGCCGAAATAACTACGACGCGATCGGTATGGATGGCTTCTGTGGTCGAATACTTAAGAGCAAATTTTAGCAGAGAACTTTCGGCATAGGCGGCTAAGCTTTCTCGTTTACCCCCAAACCACAATGTTGAAATGACAATCGCAATAAGGCCAGCGCCCATCACCATGGGTGCAATCATCCGTGCACCGCTTGGAATAAGGCGTTGTAGGCGAGAAGAAAAATGGGGTGTTTTCTTGATCATGGTAGAATCACCCGGAATTCTGAGCCTGATGTTTTTTCCGCGGCTTGGACGTCAACTTTCCCACCCATTTGCTCTGCAAAGTAGCGGCAGAGATAAAGTCCCAGGCCTGTCCCTTTTGCGCCATATAGTCTGTCATCTTGAATGCGATAAAATTTTTCGAAAATCCGCTCGCGGAGTTCAGGTGGTATTCCTAGCCCTTCATCGATCACGCTGATAACAATGCGACGACCACGTCCTCTTCGGCTCTTGATCGTGATCGAAGAGTTTTTTGGTGAATATTTTATTGCATTGGAAATATAATTAAAAATTATTGAATCTAAAAGGCTAGCATTCGCTTTTACCGATTTTGCATTTGGAGCAATAAAGAACTCAAGTTTCATCTCTCGATCCGCTAACTTCACAGCAAAACGTCTGACAATGCGTTCTATAAATGGTTCGAGTGCGATTTTTTCGCGGTGCAGCTGACTTGACGCTGTATTCTCTAGCGAGGGGATTTGCCTGATCGATTCTAAATATTCATGAAAATCTTCGCCTGCAGCAAACGCACGATTAAATAAGTCGCTGCTTTCAGGAGATGACGCAATTAACGTCGGTTTTGAAATTTGAATTTTTTCGAGCACTTGTTCGGTCATGATTTTAAGCCAAGTAGCGAACTCGTCGAGAAAATCTGACTGAAGCCGAGCGATTTCCGTCTTTGATTCCGCATTTGCCTGGCGTTGAGCGAGTTCGCGGAGTTCAATCTTAAGTTTCCTCACTGCAGCAAATATAGACACCAGAGCCGATGCAAGGAATGTATCGGCAAGGGGAATAATAGTATTGAACCAGCTAAACATTAGACTATGACCGAGTATCAATAAAAACCAAAGTGCGGCAGTTGCTAAACTCGCAACTAAACTTCCAAACTCCCAAGTAAGCCCGCAAATTGCAGCTACCACAATGGTTTGAATAAAATTAAGGACGGTGTCCGCTGCCTGAAGATCGCGGCCGTGAATTAAATTCTCAACGGCGTTAGCGGTCAAATATGTCAAGGACTCCCCGTTGTCAGTAGATTGCTCATCGCCAACAAGAGGAGTGTTGACAAGCATCATATCAGTTGTTTGGAATGGGACGTCGCGAGGTACTACATAGCCAACAATCACTATTTTATTACGAACTGATTTCTGTAGCTCTCTTGGGTGCAGTAGAGCTTCTGCCGCATTGATTGTGGTGAAACGTGACGGGCGAATATGATTGAGAGTATATGTTCCGCTGAGATCGCCAAATGATCGACCGAGACTTGTTGCAACCTTGACGGGCAGCATCAATTCTTCGTTTAAGCCGCGAAACGTCACATAGGGCAGCTTACGGACGATGATGTTGCTGCGCTTTCGAAAGGTTTCATAGCCGAAAACGCGATCAGGAATTTGCCCGAGTGGGTCAGGAATTTGAATAACCCCAGGTACCAACCGGTTGTACTCTGTAGTTCCAACTATAACGCGAGGATCATATCGAACGATCTCAATGAGCTCCTGGAGCTCGGGATCGGAATGAGGAAAGGAATAATCTGGTGTGAGTAAGGCGATCGCTGTAGCATCAGAGTTTGTTAAAATACTAGCGACTTGAGTTAAGGACTCAGTGCTAAGAAATGGCCTTTTGCCGAGATCGTAGCGGGTTCGGACCCGTTCGGAGTCAAGAACTTCAATTGCATACTCATCGATTCCCACGACGACAATATCGTCGAGTGTATTCACTGCCGGTGCCCAGGTCATTCGGACATCAAAGAACCAGTCTTCAAGGGTATCGCGAAATTCGGTTGAATAAAATACATAGGCGACGATCGCAAAGGCAGCCATCATAAACCAGAAGACCAGATCGCGTGGAAA
>CAZUYQ010000002.1:3463-20737 GCA_964624705.1 uncultured Polynucleobacter sp. | reverse complement strand
AGATGGGTTTCATGAAGTGAGAAATTATCTTCATCACCATCATTCTGACTTTCTGGAAATCCTGAATTCAAGATAGAACCTCATAGTCGTGGCCTGACAGCTGCAGTGAGACTTGGCCACGAAAATGATTGCGTGAGGCGCTGACAATAAAATTCGCAGTATCACCTGGTTTCACATCATCTAAGACGGCGCCAAAAAACATAAGCTTTGTAGGTTTATTGTTACTGTTCAACGTGATG
Source organism: uncultured Polynucleobacter sp. (assembly GCA_964624705.1). GTDB lineage: Bacteria > Bdellovibrionota_B > Oligoflexia > Oligoflexales > RGVZ01 > CAMDKS01. Next base: position 20,498 of record CAZUYQ010000002.1, on the reverse strand, counting down.
CTGGTATGACGAGGTTTGCCAGTGATTTTGTCGTTAAAAAATCGAATATCTTGAATTTCGGATGTGAGTCTAAATCTCGGTTCCGTGAATCCATGACCAAAGGGTTTTAAGCTATCAAGTAAATCAGTAAGTTTGAGGTTTAATAGGTCGCTTGAAAGGCTACAGTCGTAGTCGATCTGACTCTGCCAGAGATGAGGCTTGGTTGATTTTATATCTTCTGCATATTGAATCAGAGCGGCGCGGATCGCGGATTCATTTTCCTCAGGAAATAAAAATCCACCGGCGGCGGCATGCCCGCCAAATTTTGTAAAAAGCTCCTTGCAGGAAGACATCGCATCGGTGACATCGAAGCCTTTGATGCTTCTTGCTGAGCCCTTGCAGATGCCGTCTTTTTTCTGGAACAACCAGGTGGGACGCCAGTATTCTTCGGTAATTTTGCTAGCGGCTATGCCTACAACCCCGGGATGCCAGTCGCCACCCAAGAAGAAGATGGCGTCGTCGCCGGCATTTGCTGCAGCGACGCGTGCTTCGTCAACAATCGAGGATTGAATTTTTTTACGACGTTCGTTACATGCACCCATTTGATGGATCAGAGACGACGGATCTTCATCAACGAATGCTTTGATGACTACATCCGCATGTTCTAAGCGGCCCACAGCGTTGATACGAGGTCCAAGGCGAAAGCCGACATCTTTTTCGTCGCCATCTTCAACCATCGCTGCGGTGCGAAGCTTGGCAAGAACTGGGCGCTGACTTCGCATCAGCGCGTCGACGCCCATTTTTGCAAGCTTATGATTCACGCCATTAAGGGGTACCACATCACAGATGGTTGCCATTCCTGTTAGGGCAAGAATATCTGTCCAGACAGGGTGATTGGCAGCTAGCGACACGTGCTGAGCAAGTTTTCGGAGAAGAACAAACGTAATGCCACAGCCGCAGAGCTCTTGATAATTCAGATTGGGATGAAGCTTAGGATTGAGGATAAGGCAATCGGGCATTTTCTGAGGCTGAATTTTATGATGATCAGTACAAATAAACTGGACATTATGAGTGCGACAATATTCAGCCTCAATATTGGCCGTGATACCGGTATCCATCGTAATGATAAGTTCGGCATGCTCAGAGTGGATCAGATGTTTCATAGCATCGAGGTTGACACCGTAACCTTCCTTAAACCGACAAGGAATATAATGGATGAAATTCTTAAAACCAATTGCCTGAAAGAACCAGATCCAAGAGACACAGCTCATAGTTCCATCTACATCGTAATCAGCATATAGTGCGATTCGGCGATTTTTCAAAATTGCTTCGTGGATACAATCTAGCACCTCGTGTAGGCCGTGATCGCCATATTCGAGCTTATCGATAGCTTCAAACGAGCGATTGGCTCGGACAATGTTTGCAATATCGTTTAAAGAATTGGGTTTATCGTCCGATAACGCGAGCCAATTTTGAAACTTTTGACCCATGCTTGCAAGTCTCCGAACGTTCTAATAAAAAAGATGGTTTACCTAACTATAGGTTATATCTGGATCAGTGTGGGAGGGCAATTAAGAGTCTGACCTTTGCATTGGAAATAAAGATTCTTCCGAGTGCTGTGTCTAAAATATAATCATGCCGGGATTCAGAAATTATAAAGATAGTAAGAACCAAAATAAAACACCAAAAATAAGGATTTAATCCTAATTTTTGGTGTTTTAAGAGATCACTCAGTAAAGATTTGATCGTCAAGCAATTTTCGAAACAGAATTATTTCTTCAATTTTTGAAGTTGAACTTTTAGGTAACGGTCTGTGGAACTAATGCCAGTAGAGTCACCGCTACCAGTAGCGCCTTGACTCTTGACAAATACAACGTGGTCTTTGTCGCTCACAACGGCAACTTTAGCAATTGACGAACCACTACCTAGTATTTTATTGCCTAGAAAAGTTCCATCCTTATCAAAAAGAACGATATGTAGTTGTTTGTATTTATCTATGTTGAACGCATAAACGTATTTGCTGTCGACAACGATATTTTCTGATTCTGAAAGATAGTTGAAATTCTCAACTTCCCATTTTTGCTCGAGTGTATTTCGATCGTATGCCGCAATTGATTTGTCATGCCTAATATAGAATGAACTTTGATCCATGGTTAGACTTGTTCCATCTGGAAGCGTACCAATTTGACTACCGGTTTTGATATCGATCAAAAGAATTGATACAGGCAGAGTCTCGTTTAAGTGACCAAGAACTACAGCAACAGTATTAGGGTTCACTTCAAAAAAACCGTTAACTGTAGAATAGACTCGATCAGTGGTATGATTGACGTGGTTTAAATTGATTGCCCATAAATCTTTATCACCCGATTTTGCGAATAGTCGCCCGCCCGGAAGTCCCCAATAGCTTGTGCCACTTTGGTCGATGCTGTATGCAAAAAATTGCGACCAATGATCAAGAAGTTTAGGATCCAACTTTTTAGGTAGAGAAGTTTGGTGGATTAGTTTTCCAGTAGTTGTTTCGAAAAGATAATATGCTTTTTTGCCTTCCTGGACGATTACGGCCTTCCCTCGGAAATTACGTAACCAGCTATGATCTCCTTGTGCATCTTCTGGAAGAGCAGTGCGCCAAGCAACTTCACCGGTGTTTTTCTTTAGAGCGACAAGGCCTTTGTTTTTAGCTACTTCAGTAGTTTGTTCGAGAGCGATGACTAGGTCATTATCGATGCTTACAATTCTATAGGTGCATTGCTGGCAAAGAGATTTCCAGATTTCTTTGCCGGCGCGGGAGGCGACAATCACTTCCCTATAATAGGTAGGTGGCACGTCGGACTGATAAGGCTGATGTTTGAAAAAAGAGATGTCAATGATGTCTGATGGCTTTGAAATTTCTTCGAATGAATAGGATGAAGTGAGCGGTTTTGAAAAGCTAGGAGATGCGAGAAGCAAGCAGGACAATGCAAATAATTTTGATTTCATTGGTACCTCTTAAAATTGATTTTTAGACTTCACTGAACTGAACTTCTTGACTACATTTTCCTCGGTGGATTGTCTATTGAGTTATTGCTTCAAAACTTTGGGGACATTTCGCGAGCACTTATTTTTATAAACTGGTCGATTTAATTGTGTTTTAAACCTGGTTTTCTTTATAAAATTCAGACAGTTAACTGCAATTTAGAGCGAGTACGTTTTGTCAATGAAAGACGCTTGTTCGCAGATCTTTGAATTTATTCACAAATTATCTTTAGCGCGGTTCTAGTTAAGTTTCTCAAACACAATTAACTGCACCAGTTAATAACGGTTTCGTAATCAATTCCAGCGTATGATGTGACGAATTTTCGAAAAAATATCGCATAATCTTGTCCTCTGATTAAGACGCTGGATCGGTCACCATTACTAAACTCTTATTTTGGCACGCCTACCAAGTCTAGAGTAGAACCGCGAATTTCATCCATCTGATCTGATCAAAAAATAGGCTTAAAAGGTCGGTATTGCCATCTTTTATTCATTGTCACAGAATGTGGGCATTGCTAGAAGGTCTAGGCAGTTACAGAATTGGTCGTTGTCTAACCATTTTGTCATCTAAGCAGCATCACGGACCATTGTCTTGAGAGTGTTGCCCATGTCCTATGCTACAAAAACTGAGCAAATTTGTATCGGTCATACAATTTACCAAATGCGTAGCTTGTTGAATGCGAATCAATTTTCTAACGATGCGCATGACGAGCCTGAAGCTGGTAACTCGAATCATGTTATAAACAACACGAATTGGCCGCTTTTTGGTCTTCTTTGGCCGGCAGGTTTGGTGCTGGCTGAAATTATTGACGGTATGGATCTGAGCGGTTTAAGAATTGCTGAAGTGGGATGTGGATTGGCAATGGCGGGGATCGTTGCTCATCGTAAAGGTGCTGACGTTATTGTGACCGACTTTCACCCGAATGCAGCTGAATTTTTAGCCCATAACCTGGCGTTAAATGGTTTGCCACCCATGCGCTATGTCGAGGCCAACTGGTTCGAAAGCTATCCAGAGTTGGGTCAGTTCGATTTGATTATGGGTGGAGATGTTTTATATGACCGCGATCATCCAAAGCTTCTTGCCGATTTTATTAAAAATCATCTTAAACCTAATTCGCGGGTGTTAATCACGGATCCGGGAAGGCAAAATTATCGTCAATTTACTAAAGAAATGTCGGCCCTAGGATTTACCTGCACTATGACTATGAAAAAATTAACATCGAATTTAACCGACGCGGCACAGTGTCGAGTTCTGGATTATCGCCGTTGCATTGAGTGAATCTGCAGCGTAAATTCTTATAAATCAGATTTTTGGAGGCTTCCATGGCGCGTCATGCACTTATTCCACAAGTGGCAATGCATTTGATTCAAGGTGAACTGGTTCCGTCATTTGATGGGAAAACATTTGAGACTGTAAATCCAGCCACCGGAGACGTGCTGTGCAAAGTTGCACTTGGTGGTGCGCGCGAAATTGATCAGGCGGTCGCCGCAGCAAAGAAAGCATGGACAGAGGGGCCATGGGGCAAAAGCACGGCGAGTGAGCGAGCGGCGGTATTACGGAAAATTGGCGACCTGATTTTGGCAAAAAGGCGAGAGCTTGCGGAGCTAGAATCACTTGATAGTGGCAAGCCTTTTAGTGAGACGTTTAACGCAGATATTCCGCGATCAGCAGCCAACTTTCACTTTTATAGTGAGCTGTGTGCACATCAGGTATCACCAAGTTTTAGATCTGATGATGGAAGTCATCATACATCGGTTCGCGAACCACTGGGTGTTGTCGGATTAATTACACCCTGGAATTTACCGCTCTATCTAGCAACCTGGAAGTTGGCACCTGCATTGGCTCAGGGTAATGCAGTTGTCCTAAAGCCGGCGGAGCTCACACCTTTGACAGCTTATGCTATGCATGAAATTTTTAAGGAAGCAGGTCTTCCGCCAGGTGTCGTAAATATTGTTCAAGGTTTTGGTCCGGGTAGCGCTGGGGAGGCCTTGGTGTCTCATCCCGATGTCAAAGCGATTTCCTTTACGGGAGAAACAACCACCGGCGCAGCTATTATGGCCCGCGGTGCCGCAACTCTTAAAAAAATGTCTTTTGAACTTGGTGGTAAAGGTGCCTCAGTTATTTTTGCTGATGCAGATATTGAAAAAGCAGCAAAGACTGCGGCAAGAGCTGCATTCCGTAACGCCGGACAAGTTTGCCTGGCAGGTTCAAGATTGATTGTGGAAGAATCGATCGCGGCGCGTGTGATTGAGATTATTAAGTCAGAGATTGCTGCGATTAAAATCGGTGATCCGATGTCGGAAGAGACAAAACTTGGTTCATTGATTGGCGTCGAGCACCGCGACCGCGTACTAAGTTTTATCGACTATGCAAAGACACTAGCGGGAGTCAAGATTGAGTGTGGGGGCAAGATCCCTGGTGGTTATACGGCAAAGACAGCATTCTTGGAGCCGACGTTAATTACAAATGTTCCTCAGGATTCAAGGCTGATTCAGGAAGAGATTTTTGGACCTGTTCTTACGGTACAAACGTTTGAACGTGTAGATGAGGCCCTTGAGATGGTGAATGGTACAAAATATGGTCTAAGCTGTTCGATTTGGACTAACGATATTTCTAAGGCCCAGTATGCATCGGGTAAGGTGCGTTCGGGTCTTGTTTGGATAAACAGTTGGTTTAGGCGTAATCTTCATACCGCATTCGGGGGCATGAAACACAGTGGAGTTGGGCGAGAAGGCGGTCAGTATAGTCTCGATTTCTTCTCGGAATTTAAAACTATTAGTATGGCAAATCCACTACACGAGCGGCATGGGATGGTTTGGATCTAATGGAGTCGTGGACTCTTAAGCCAATCCCATATCTTTTGCTTTTTGCATCATTTCCGCCTGCTGCTGCGGCGATAAATTCTGCACCATCTCCATAATCTTTTGGAGTTGGTCTGGCGACATTTCACTCATCATTTTTTGTGCCTGTGCGATAGCATCAGGGGTCATCGACGCAAGAGGATCGACCTTCGGAAAGAACACCACACGAGTGGTGCTTTTTTCGTGCGCGATTCCCTGCTCTTCAAGGAGGGTCAGGGCCTTGTTGAAATTCAGACCCTTTTCGTAGGCAACTTCATACATGCGCTCAAGCGGTAAGGCGACCTTCTTAGTGGGATAACCGTTTTTTGTCAGGTTACTAACAATACTATCCAGAAATTCTTTATAGGTTGGGTCTGACATCGACAGTGTTCCTATTAGAGCTGATGAAGAAAGTTGAAAGTATATATTCCAGTTTTGTGGCCATCGCTAAAGTGAATGGTAAGAGCGTATTGTCCGACACTTTCTACTTTCAATGGACGTATGGATTCCGGAATCTGATTCGGTTTTAGAAGTGGCTCATGAGTCCATTCGTCTATGCACGTTGCACAGGGGCAACGGCGCCGAAGTTCAACCACATCGAGTTTGCTTTGTTTACCATCTGTCCAAGTGATGCCTAGCGTGCGGTCATCAACTTGACCGATGGATTTTACGCGGATCGATGGGCCGAATGCTTTGGTGGTTTTGGTCGAGTGAGTCGAATCATGTGTGGCGGTCGCCATAATTAATGTCCTCCGGGAGCTGAGCTGCGCCATTCAAAAGAGAAGTGATTTAGGGCATCTTTATAGGCTTCATGAATCATGGAGACTTGCGAAGCAACAGCACCTGCGACTTCGGTATAGGCGCGAGCTGCAGGCGTCGTACTGTCAGCAATCACAGCTGGAATACCCCGATCGCTGTTCGTAGCTACGCTAGATTCGATCGGAATTTGCCCAAGGAAGCTCAGACCAAATTCGTTCGCAACTTTCGAGCCGCCACCGCTTTTAAAGATGAAATGTTTTTTGTCGCATCCATCGCAGATAAAGTAGCTCATGGTCTCGACGACACCTAAGACAGGGACTTTCATGGTGTCGAACATCGCAATCGCCTTACGAACGTCAATCAACGCAACATCCTGAGGTGTTGTGACTACCACAGCACCGGTGATAGGAGCCGTCTGCGATAGGGTTAACTGGATGTCACCAGTTCCTGGTGGGTAATCAATAACAAGGTAATCCAGTTCGCCCCAATTGACCTGAGTGAGGAATTGTTTGATGACGCCAGATGCCATCGGGCCGCGAACAATAGTTGCTTTGTCGCCTCCGGCAAAAAGACCGATCGACATAACCTTAACGCCGCCTGCCATGGGTGGATTGATCAAATTACTATTGGACTGGGCTGGTGCATCTGGCTTGGTCATTAAAGGTATAGAAGGACCATAAACATCAGCGTCCATAAGACCAACACGAGATCCGCGCGATGCAAGGGCATAGGCGAGGTTTACTGCCGTAGTTGATTTACCGACGCCGCCTTTGCCGCTGGCAACAGCGATAATATTTTTAACGCCTCCTAGAGCAGCCGCGATGGGGCTGCCAGCAGTTGTAACAGTGCCACGCGTCGTTGCGGTCATGGTTACAGTGATCTCACCGCTGCCCGGGAGTTCTCTTAGAGCGGCTTCCGCCTGTGTTTTCATGCTCTCTTTTACGGGGCATGCTGGAGTTGTTAGGTTGATTTCGAGTGAAATATCGCCGCCACGGAGCTGAATATTGCGCACAAAGCCAAGCGTCACAATATCTTTATTGAGGTCTGGATCCATAATACTTGATAAGGCCGCACGAATTGCATCTTCGGTAATGCTAGGTGGGCGTCCGAGAATTTTTTCACTGATGTTCTTAATTAAACTCATTATTCATGACCCTCAAGAAAGCGCTGGGCTTGAATCGCTGCCTGGCAACCCATGCCGGCAGCAGTAATGGCCTGTTTATAGGTTGGATCGGCGATATCTCCAGCTGCAAATACGCCAGGCGTTTTGGTTGCGGTGTGATGAGTTGTTTTGATGTAGCCGTGACTATCCACATCAACCCAGGGTAAGAATATTTCGCTGTTGGGACGATGGCCAATGGCCATAAATAATCCGTCGACCTTAAGTTCTTCGGTCTTGTTAGTTTCAAGATTTTTGAGAATCAAACCATTCAAGCCGCTCGCGTCTCCCACAGCTTGATCAACTGCGTAAGGAATCATAAGTTTGATTTTAGGGTTTGCAAGGACGCGGTCCACCATGATTTTAGAAGCTCGGAACTCTGGCCGACGATGAATCAGATAAACCTGACTTGCTAATTTGGAGAGATAAGTGGCCTCTTCCATCGCGGAGTCACCGCCGCCTGAAACTGCGACTACTTTATTGCGGTAGAAGAAACCATCGCAGGTTGCGCAAGTAGAAAGCCCGCGTCCCATAAGTGTTTGCTCGTTTGGAAGGCCAAGAGTTTTTGCGGTTGCGCCTGTCGAAATGATGACAACATTTGCTTGGATTTGGGTGCTGTCCGTCCATAAAGTAAAAGGTCGTTTGGAAAAGTCCACTTTTGTAACATTTTCGTAAACAATTTTAGTACCAAATCGCTCCGCTTGAGCTGTCATATCTGCCATGAGCTTTGGGCCCATAATGCCGTGCTCAAAGCCTGGAAAGTTTTCGACCTCAGTAGTGGTAGTCAACTGGCCACCATGCATGGAGCCAGCATAGATCACGGGATTGAGGCTCGCACGAGCCGCATAGATGGCGGCAGTAAGTCCAGCGGGACCAGTACCGATAATAACGACGTCGATGACGTTAGAAGCTTGAGACATAGGTAAAGCCTTCCCTAATTAACTTTCAGCGATAAATAATCAAGGCCTCCAGCATACGGTCAAAGCACATGGATTCAAAGTATAAACATTTTGGCGGCGACTGGACGCACGATAGTAGGAACTGCCACATATTTAATTTCATGAGATTTCTATGAGATTTTTAAATATCTGAATTTATTAGGCAAATGTTTGGGTGTCTGAAAATCTTCGAGTGGCACTGATTTCGCTTTGATCATTGAAAGAAAAGGTCAGGGGTGGGCTTTGGCCAATGTTTTTATTGAACATCAAGGAGGAGTTTCTATGAAAGCACTGCAAGCAATGACAAGGGATATCATCTGTATCCACCCCGAAGACGGCCTTGAGGCAGCTCATGACATTATGGGGGAATGGGATATTAGGCATCTTCCGGTGGTGGATGGTGATGGGCGGTTAGTTGGAATCTTATCGGATCGCGATGTGCTGCTTCACAGCTCTCAGGGCGTGGGGGGAGAATGGGATGTAGAGGAAGTAGATGTCGGCGAAGTTATGACTAGCAACCCACTAACTTGTACACCTAATGACACCATCGCCCACATCGCGAGCATCATGACTGAGAAAAAAATTCACAGTCTACCTGTTGTTGAATTAGAAGGTGATCTTGTCGGTCTTATTACTTCGACTGATCTTTTGGAGCTATTGAAAGAGAAAGATATTCTTGATAGTTCGCGAACGATCCCCTGGACGTATCAATTGAAGTTCCGCGAGGGAAGCGGTCGCGAGGCGTAAAAGCCAGTTGAGTCACGTTTTCTGCTTTGGTCGCGGTAAGTCTTTACTTGCCGCGGCCCTTTTTTTGAACTTTTTTTTGTGATGCAGCCGGCTTTGAATCAACATTTAGCTTTGGCGAGTTATGGAGTTGAATAGGGTGACGTTTTTTTGTGGCTCGGATGTTTAGCATCTCGGTTAGAACCGAGAACGCCATTGCAAAGTACACATAGCCTTTTGGAATATGGAAACTAAGGCCTTCACCAACAAGAACAACACCAATCATCATAAGGAAACTAAGAGCAAGGATTTTGATGGTGGGATGGGAGTCGACAAAGTCTGCAATGGACTTGCTGGCGACTAGCATCACGCCTAAGGCGATGATATTAGCTATGACCATAATCGTCAGGCTTTGACTCATACCCACGGCTGTGATGACTGAGTCGATTGAGAATTCAATATCAATAAGCATGATCTGGGTGACGACAGACGATAATGAGCTAACGCCGCGGCTTTGGCCGCCATTAAGATGCTCTTCTTCTCCTTCAAGTTTACTGTGAATTTCCTTTGTTGATTTATAAAGTAAAAAGAGACCACCAATAAGGAGAATGATGGCCTTTCCGCTGAAGGAAAAATCCAGTACTGAGAATAAGGGGGTGGTTAGACTGGCAAGCCATGACATAATTGACAATAAACCAAGTCGCGTCACAAGTGCGCCCATGAGTCCGAGATTGCGGGCGCGTTCGCGATTTGCGGGGCTAACCTTTGCAGCCAAGATACTAATGAAAATAATGTTGTCGATGCCAAGTACGACTTCGAGTGCTGTTAAGGTAATTAAACTGAACCAAGCATCGCTGGTAGCAAAAATCTCGAACATTTATGGAGTCTCCAATAATTGACTAAATAGATTACCATATTTTCATTTCAGACACCCAACAAATAATATTTCGTCTTTTGCACCGGCGTGATCCAACCTTGTGATCCGCGTGTAACCGGGCGTTCTACGACAAAAGCTGATTTGACCAATTGGCCAGAAGTTATGCTATACTTATATTTATTGTGCTGCTGATCGGAACTCCGAAGGGACCGTCCGCATGGTGCGAACCTTAGTGTTAAATGCTGCATATGAGCCTATTCACTTGGTGAGTTGGGAAAAGGCGATGTGCCTTGTATTTACCGCTAAAGCCGAAATTGTTGCTGAATACGATCATATGGTTCGTTCTGTTTCCCAAATATTTAAAATGCCTTCCGTCGTGCGGCTTAAACGTTATGTTCGTACGTTTAAACGGACCATGAATGCTCGATGCACGAGACGAAATGTTTTGATGCGTGACCGCTTTACCTGTCAGTACTGTGCGGTTGTTTGCACAATGAATACGATTACGATTGACCATGTTTTACCGCGCAGCCGCGGGGGTAAAACAGTTTGGGATAATGTCGTCGCCGCGTGTCATCCTTGCAATCGTCGTAAAGCAGATCGAACTCCTGCCGAAGTTGGCTTGAAATTGATGAGGTTGCCAAAGCGACCTACCTGGGTTGATCTTTTAGAAGAATCACATCGTCACTTACTTGATTCTTGGATGCCGTTTTTACTTTCAAAGGCAACCGGATGACGGAACTTTCCTTGTATTCTTCCATTCGCGTATTGTTGCCGAAAAATAAATATACCGGCTCAAACTTCATTGGCCGGGAAATTTTGATTCAAAATCAAGAATTTTTAATTATTGATCATGCCTCAAATCATGATGTTAATGTCGCACGTATTTTAATACAAAACGGCGAAACTGCTGGTTGGTTAGCTTCTTCATTTGTTTATCCAGAAGCCATCTTTTTTGATATGGACGCTACTGTTATTGCGGAAGAATCGCTGGTTGAAATTGCTCGCGTAGCTGGTAAAGCTTCAGAGGTCGAAGCGCTTACGCAGAAAGCTATGGAAGGTGGTATGGATTTCGCGGCATCTTTACGCTTACGTCTTGGGATTTTAAAGGGAATGCCGCGTGATCTTGTACTCAGTGTGAAAGCACATTTGAATCCTGGAATTCGTGAACTTGCTGACGCCATGCACCTACGTAATGTTAAGTTATTTTTGGTATCCGGTGGTTTTATGGATCTTGCAAAACCCGTGTCCGATGATCTGGGGTTTATGGCACTAGAGGCGAATCGATTTGCATGGCACGGCGATAAGCTTGCGGGTGACGTCGAAGGGCCAGTGATTGATGCGGACGGCAAACGAAGGGCGGTCCTAAGTTGGTGTGATAAATACAGCCTCGATCCAAGGCGATGCGTTGCTGTCGGCGATGGTGCTAACGATATGAAAATGATGAACGTATGCGGTCTAGCTGTTGGGTTTATGCCCAAAAAAGCGCTTAGGGATGCAATCACTGTCTGTAATGCAACAGGCGACCATCGTCTTTTGCTAGAGCTCTTAACCCGCTGAAGTTCGATGCCTGCCCAAAGTTTAATCAAAACCCTTTGGTTTTAAGTGGTAAATCGCACTATACTGGTATTTATTGACGCTATTTGCTGTGTGGCCGCCATCGAAAACATTAGAATAGCGCTCACATCAGGGCGTGGCATCGATCTTGCTTTTCTTAACATTGATGCTCAAATGATACTCATTTGAGTTGCGGTTGCCACTTTTATGCAAATACTTTGTATTTCATAACGAAGAGATTCTTAATAAGGCAAATTAAAAATGCGCTACGTTTTTAAATATGAAGACTCACAAATAGGAAGTTCATCTGCAGAGGATTTTAATGCGGCATCTCATTACCATGCATTGAAGCTGATGGCTTCTTGGGTGTCTGCTATGGCAGATCAGGTTCGTAACCCGGTGGCCGGCCTTACTGCCGCGGCAAATCTTATCGAGAAACAGATGAAAGCCTTTCGCGCTGAAAGTCAGTGGAACCCTTCGATTGTCGAAGAGGCGGTCCGACTGATGCAGGAACGCTTGGCGCGGTTTGATAATTATATGATGGAGCTTGCAGGGTTTACACGTGACATCGAAATGAAACCCCAGTGGATTGATCTCGAATATGAATGGGCTGACATTCATTCATTTGTGCTTGAAAGAGTTACAGGCGACGTAAAGATTGTAACCGAATTCGATGGAAGAAATCCGCATCTCTATGCTGACGTCGAAAAATTACGACTCGTTCTCGCAGCCGTAATTGTAAATGCCATTGAAGCGTGCGGTTCCGAGCTGTGTCCCGAAGTTTGTGTTCGCACGACTCGGACGAACGATGCTGAAGGAGGGCAAGCCGGAACATTGATCCAGATCTGCGATAATGGACCTGGGTTTTCTGATGTTGCGCTTCTTGCGGGGTTAAATCCATTTTTTACGACAAAAGAAGCAGGAACCGGCCTTGGGTTAGCGATGGCGGAAAAATATGTGGATGCCCACGGCGGTTCGGTGAGTATTAGTAATTGCACTAATTGCCAGAGCCTTGCTCGCGGTGGAGCTAGTGTCGAATTATTTTTCCCCGATCCGATTGATAAACCAAAAAGTTTGAGCGACAAGAACTAAGAGGAGTTAGTAATGGCAGGAACGAATGGTTCACAGCAAGCAATGCTTCAGGATACTAAAATATTCGTTGTTGATGATGAAGATATTTTAGCATGGTCTTTAGAGACAGAATTTCGCTCACTTGGTGCTGAGGTGATGCGCGCTGGCTCGGTGCGACAAGCTCTGGAGAGATTCCCAGCATTTGGTGCGGATGTCGCGATTACAGATATCCGCTTGCCTGATGGTAATGGTTTAGAGCTAGTAAAAAAATGGCGCAAAGACAATCCAGAGCTGCCTATCATTTTAATCACCGCTCATGGTGCGGTGGATTCGGCTATTACCGCTCTGCGTTTGGGCGCATTTGACTACTTGCAAAAACCATTCGATTTAAAAGATTTAACTGCCGCCGTAAAAAGAGCTGCCGAAGTTGCTCATCTTCGGCAGAAGGTAAGTCGTTTAGAAGGATCCGAGCGATCTGGTGACCCCGTGCAAATTATCGGCAACGCGGATGAGACAAAACTCATGCGTGAGCAGTTGTTACGTGTCGCACAAAGTCGTGCCAATACAGCATTGATTACTGGTGAAAGCGGCACAGGTAAGGAGTTGGCAGCTCATGCACTTCATGAATGGGGCGACCGCGCTGGTCAACCGTTCGTAGAAATTAACTGCGCCTCGATTCCCGAGAATCTTTTGGAAAGCGAACTCTTTGGGTATGAGCGCGGAGCCTTTACCGATGCCCGGGAACGTAAGTTGGGTCTTTTTGAAATGGCAAAGGCCGGAACTATTTTCTTGGATGAGATTGGTGAGATGCCACAAAAACTACAAGCTAAGCTACTGCGGGCACTTGAATCCAGGAGATTTAAACGTCTCGGGGGTACGAAGGATATTGAGTTTTCTGCACGTATTGTTGCAGCGACAAACCGAAATCTTCTGAGTGAAGTAGCAGCTGGCCGTTTCCGCGGCGATCTTTATTATCGTATCGGTGCGTTGCCGGTGAAGCTCCCGCCTTTGCGTGACAGGCTCGATGATATTCCAGAACTTGTAAAGTTTTTTATCGAGGATATTGCTCGCGAACTGGGTGTCACCGCGCCGAAGTTGGGCGAGTCGGCATTAAGAATATTGCGACAGCATTCTTGGCCAGGCAATATTCGTGAGCTCAGGAATGTGTTGCAGCGCGCGATCGTTTTCAAGCAACCTGCGACCCTTACCGGTGAGCATATTGAAATTGAATCTATACCGGTATGTGCCCCAGGGCAAATATTTCAAGATGATTACGCCTCGCCGATTGCGGCTCAAGGATCCCGAGTTAGTTTGAATACTAGTTCTGCGTTCTCATTGCCACCTACTGGTGTGAATCTTGAAGATTTGGAGCGTAGCTTGTTGACGCAAGCGCTTCAAAGGTCCCACCATAATCAAACAAAAGCGGCTTCTTTGCTAGGCATCACGCGACATACGCTGCGTTATCGTCTTGAAAAACACGGCTTGCTAGACGCCTCAAGTGAAACGAATATAACGCCGCATTCGTAACTGCACCTTGTAAACAAAGGCAAAGGCGAACTGGGCAGATTTTCCCTATACTGCTGGTACTTTGAAGTGATCTCATTGGTACTGATACACTAGGTGTATGAGTATAGGCGAAAATCCAGGGCGAAAAACTACTGACGCAAGACGGATCCTTTTAGTGGATGATGTCTCGCGTTGGCATTCTGTGTATCAAATGGCTCTCAAAGAAGACCTAAATGCCGAAGTTTTTACCGTAGCCACTGGCAACGATGCGTTGGCCTTTCTCGAAGAAAAAGGCAGTGTTGATTTAATGCTTTTAGATCTAAATATGCCAGGTATGAAGGGCGAAGAGGTCCTGAAGCGGGTCCGCTCCCGACGCGAATTTGATCAAATGCCGGTTGTAATTATAACTGGTGATACATCTTCTGACACTCAGGAAAGAATCCTCGAGGCGGGAGCAAATGATTTTATCGATAAAGGTGCCCCGTATGGTGTCTTGCTGGCTAGGGTTCGTGCGCAGCTACGGCATATGGATTTGCTCGATCAGTTGACCGGAATTGCGCTAGATCTCGACGTGTTTGCTGCTGGTATCCTTCATGATATGCATAATCTCGAGCACGGCCTGGTCGCGTATTGCTATCTTATGGGTACGCGTGTGAGTGAGTTACCGGAAGGAGAAATGAAAACCGGTCTGCAAGGCGATATTAAAGCCATCGAGGATCAGCTTCGCCGCCTAGGCAACTACGCAAAAGAAGTGATTCAAACTGTCAAATCCTCGTCGGATCGTGCTCCTGTCGAGGAAGTGTCGTGGGATCAAGTGTTGATCTGGGCACAAGAGACTATTAATGCGTCCTTAAGTGGTACCGGTGACGTGTCTATGGACGTTGTTTTACCATCTCAATGGATTCATGTTCGAGGACGAAAACAACTTATGAATTTGATTGCACTTAATTTACTGCAAAATTCATTTAAATATCGAAGTAAAGATGTTCCGCTAAAGGTCGAGCTATCACAAACGGTCGAAACAATGAATGGTCGGGAGATGGTGGTTACAAAATTCCGTGACAACGGAAGTGGTATCCCAGCCGAGGATTTAGCAAAAGTGTTTCAACCCTTTGTGCGATCAGCGTCGATGTCTTCTTCGGAGCAAAAAGGGTTCGGATTGGGATTAGCCCTGGTTTCCAAAGCGGTTCGTTCGATGGATGGAAATGTCTGGGCAGAGCTACCGAATGATGGAGGCTCTGGTGTCGTCTTTGCCGTTGCCTTGCCCCTAGCATAAATCTGCTATTCAAGCCCGCAAGTTAGACAAGGCTGCTCAAAGTGACGAGAAAAATAAGTGGAAGAAAATTAGCATACATTTAAGAAAGAAGAAGAGTCTCAGATGAGAACGGCATATTTGGTGGAATAAAATTCCCGATAATTTTTGCCGCACTTATGGTCATGGCGTCACAGCCTAGCGGTGCCATGACTTGTACGGCCACCGGTAGGCCGTCGCCGGATACGCCCATCGGGGCGGTAGTTGCTGGATAACCAAGTGCATTAATCAAGCAAGAAAGCCCCGTATCGTTTTGGTGAGTAAGACTAAAAAAATGACGGGGAGTTGCGCTCGGGAAAGTCGGTAGTAAAATAATACTGGCTTTGGCAAAGATTTGATCGAGTCTCTGACGCAAACGAGACATATCGCTTTCAAGTTCTCTTAGACGGTCGGGATTGATTTGATAGTCTTCGCGAAACATTTGCAGACAGCTTCCCAGTGAATGATCCGATTGACCTAAAAGGACTTTTAGTAGCTCAACTTTCGAATTACTGACTTTACTGCCGCTCAAAATTGGTTTTAGTCTGCCCTCTGTGGCACGATGAACCGTCAAATTCCAGAGGCTACATGCATCCCAAAATAAATCCTCTGGAACCTCGAAAAGCTCGGCTCCAGCTTCTTGCATAAGTTGACTGGCTTTGTGAATCGCTAAACGAATTTCGGGTCGGATTGATCTTGCGCCTTTTACTTTAGGGTTGCTAAGGACGCCAACGCGTCGATGCGTAAAGATTCCGTCAAACGTTTGCAGAGACCCCGTCATGCTCATTGGGTCCAAGGCACAGGGGCCAGCGATAACTTCTAGAAGAATTTGTGCGTCGCGCGCGCTATGGGTGAGCGTCCCAATTCCATCAAGTGCGCGCCAGGAAATTTCGTCCTCAGGTCGAGAAAATGGATATTGTCCGGTAAGCGGCACCACACCGCGGGTCGGCTTGTGCCCATAAAGCCCACAAAATGCGGCGGGTATACGCAGAGAAGCCGCAAAATCATTTGCAATCCCAAAGGCACATGCACCGGCTGCTACTAAGGCCGCGGTCCCTCCATTGCTGCCGCCAGGGCTGCGAAATCTTCGCCAAGGATTCTGCGTGCGACCATAGATGGGGTTTGTTGTCTCTGATCCTAGACCAAGCTCGCCGATATTTCCGAGACAGAGGGGAATAGCACCCGCTGTCATCAGTCTATTGACTACCGTCGCAGTCGATTTCGAGACGCTACCGTGCATCAGCCAGCTGCCCATATCTTTGCGCATACCGACAATACCAATATTTGCAGAAACCACGAACGGAATACCTAGGAGGGGCTTG
>CAZUYQ010000002.1:0-3453 GCA_964624705.1 uncultured Polynucleobacter sp. | reverse complement strand
GATTAATGGCTCTTCTACTAAGGTCTTCGTCCCATGCTCTAGCCTGTGACAGCGCGTCAGAGAATCGCTCGCTGTTCACCGCATTGACTTGAGGTGATAGAGCTTGCGTCCGATCAATACAGAATTTTGTGAGTTCTAGAATCGAAATGCGGCGCTCGTGCAGAACGGCCGCAATTCGTTCGAGAGGTTCATGGATGAGTTCGAGCATGGTCATAGGGAAGAGTTATACACTATTATGTCTTAGACACCAAAGCGCGTAATTCTTCAAGATTGGCACGAATATCATCCGGAACGTTAACTCCACCAGAACCTGAGTACTCAAGTAGCAGTTGCTGTTCGAGGGCGTCAAATGCAAGTTGCGCATATTTGGATTTAGGGGCTGTTCTTATCGCCGCTTCAAAATAAAAATCGGTTTGAGTTAGCCAGGTATTGCGGCCAATCAGTGTTTCAGTGAGACCTAATAAGTAATACGCATGTGACTGGTCGTCTTTTGAAGGTTTTCCTTCATTAAGAGTTCTATTAAGTAAACTGCTTGCAACAATAAAGTCGACAAGGCCAGTGCGATCCAGAGGATAATCCATATTTAAGCGAGCAGTTTGGACAATTTTGGCGGCTCGACTTAGCTCTTTACCTTGTTTTTTAACTTCTGGGCCTAACTTTACGAGTGAGTTCTTCCATGATTTCACTTCGCGTTGCATAAATCGTAGCAGGTCGGTGCGTTTTGTGAGAGCAGTTAAGGTTTTTTCAGCGCGTGCTGGATCTGATTTAACCCGAATCGCCACCTTGAGATATTCGGTAAGGGCATCCATGGCAAAGAGCTCATTTGGCTTTCGATGACTTGCAAACATGTCTTCCCAAGTTTTAAGCGCATCATCAAACTGTCGGAGTGCAACTTGCAAGCGAGCTCGTTCGGGAGGAGCTAGTTTCGCAATACTGGTCTCTTTGAAAAATTGATCCATCTTTGGTGCGTGGCCAGGATCAGGCAATTTCATATGGCAACTAACGCAATTCTCGCTGACTTGCTGAAGGAGATAACGAGATTCGCTGTAGGAACCTTTTTGATACCAATTATAAGTATCGCGAATATCTCGTGACATCGATTTAGCGACAAATCCGTAAGAGCCCTCGAATTTTTTTGTATGCTCGACGAGCGCGCTTGTCGACTCGTTCATCTTTTTTAGTTCGCCGGAAATTTTATCTCGATTTGCCGGACTCGAATACTCGTTACGATCCATGCTCATCGGCAAAACCGTCGTCAGGCTTACGAAAATCTGATCCATGATGGAGCGTGTTTTAGCGGTCGTTTCTGGACTGGCCGCTGGCGGGGCATCTTGAGCCACTGCACTAAGGGCGATGCATATGGAAGACAAAAAGATGGAAAAGGAAAAAGATAAATATTTAATCGATAACCAATTCATATAGACGCGGCTCCCTGCAAGAAAATGATTCTCTACCTAAGAATTCTTGCACTAGCATATCATGAACTGGGGTGTTTCACGTCGATTTGATGAGATTGTTAATATAACGAGCAATATCTTGCTTCGAATTTAAATGTTGAGAGATCCCATCATCTTTAATGGCCCATGCGCTATGCGTCTTTGAGCTGACGGATGACAGTTGATTTGCGATCAAAGCGCTCAAATGATAGCGCTGGCAATAATCAGCTGCAATTTTTTTTGCTTTTGTTTCCGTCAAATCTGTCTCTAGCTTAAAACCGATTCTTGTCGGTCCGGAAATTTTAACCTGCTCAATGATCTTCGTCGTTGGCACTAACTTGATTTCGAGATCTTTGCTGCCTGAGCGGATTTTGCCAGAGCTTTTAGTCGCTGGTTCATAATCCAGTACCGACGCGCAGAAAATCACGGCTTGGGAATTGGAGGCTTCTTTCTGGCAAGCTTGCAACATTTCGCTGGTTGTAAAGACCGGGATCAGCTCATCCGCGACTTTTGGTTGAAACTCAGCAGGGCCACTAACGACAGCCGTCCTGAACCCCTGCCGGTAAAGCTCTTCAGCAATGGTTGAGCCTAATTTTCCCGACGAGTAATTGCTGAGATATCTGACATCATCGATATAGCCGCGGGTTGTCCCCATGGTAATAAGGACTTTATGGCTGGACTTCGTTGTTTGATTGAATTTGTGCGCGACTTGATCGGCGAGAGTCGCGGGTTCTGGAAACTTCCGTTTTCCCTCCTCCAACCGCGAGCTAAGAACCGAAACGCCGTTCCATAATTGAATGGTCTCTAAATGACTGCGGTAGCTTGGGGCATTGGCAAGGCTATCGTGCATAGCAGGTAGAATAAATACGGACTTTTCTTGACCAAGAGCTGACGCAACTAAGGCCGAGGCTGGAGTTTCGGTCTGGCCAGCAGCAATACGGCCAATAAAACTCGATGACGCAGGGGCAACGATCACTGCGTCGCTCGTGCAAATATGAGTCGCGGTACCGGAGAAAGCAGTGACGCAGGGGTGATTTGCTGCCCATTCGAGGGCCATTGGAGTGATAAATTGGGAGCCACCCTGGGTGAGCCAAGGCGTTACCTCTGCGCCGAGTCGGCGTAAGGCGCGGATAAATCGCACGGATTCGACAGCCGCAATCGATCCGGATACAACGACATCTATCCGACGGCCCTGAAGAGCGTCGGATAGGATGGAAACACTTAAATCGCTTGGTGAATCATTCATGCCTTATAGTCTAAGACATGGACTCTTTACTTAGTAGCAGATTTTTTGGCTTTGAGTGCAATTTCATTCGCATTTGGTTTGTTCAGCGGCAAGTTTGGCGCTGTTGTCCCAAGACGACGGATTTTGTTTTTGCGAGCTGCACCTTGTGTAGCAACTTTGCGAGCGCGAACGATAGTAACTTTTTTAGTAGGTGATGCCATGACGACGATCCTTAATCTTATGATGAGAATACCGAGAGCGGGCGACTCTAATAGAATTAGCCTTGTGTTTCAAGATGTTTTTCTTGTGGGTAAAGGGTTCTTGGCTATAGACCTTCCGATTTTTTTGGTATCATTCAAGGCACTTGAACCGTTTAATGTCGCAGGAGGAACCTATGCGCTTTGGATTTAACACGAAATTGACCTGTTTAGCGGCACTTTTGGGTGCTGGACTTACCATCTCGGGCCATGCCATGGCAAAGGAAGAAGAGATCGGAGACGATGGCTACAACAAAACCTATGATGATCCGAGCAAAAGCTTTAAAACTCGGATGAAAGAAATGCGTTCTACCCCCGAAGCCGTGGTCGATAACAGTAAGGGTGGGTTGTTCCTTGGAATCAACGGTCACTTCGGTCCTGTTTATGATGCTGAGCCTACGAGCTCCAGCGGTATGGGCTTTGGCTTTGGTGTAGAGCCTGGTTATGTGATTCAGAGCGTCAACTGGATTCGTCTGGAGCTAAGCTTGCTCGTGGCGTACCAGTCTTTTACTTGGATGGGAGGCGAGAAGGTCGA
>CAZUYQ010000001.1:102897-116648 GCA_964624705.1 uncultured Polynucleobacter sp. | reverse complement strand
CTTGGCATTACACCAGTAGAGAATATTGAACGCGCAACGTTTGATCCCTACTCGGGAGTTTTTGGCTGGATTAGAAGCCGGGACGGTGAGTCGACGATTGTTTCTGGCATTGCCGATGCTGATGATCACCTGAAGATTTTTTGGCCTCCGGCTCCTGGTATTTTTGGTGTGTTGACCGACGAGTTTGGTTTTACGAAGTATCAACGAACAAAAAATTAAAAAAACGTGAAAGGAATCGTCCATTGAAATTTATTATCCTTATCTGCACAGCAGCAGTATTTAGTGTTAAAGCTTCTGCCCAAGATTTTCAGAAGTATCAGCTCATAAGTTTTCCTAAAAACAGTGGGGGTTGCCAAAATACGGCAGATGACCTGGCATCGCGTTTTTCTGACGTTACAAAAATCGCTGTCTTTAGCAAAAAGTGTGACCGGGAAACGCGAAACGGCTACGACATTTCTATTTGGTTTGCGCCGACATCTACTATAAGAATTGTATCAACGGGCTTTGAGTCTGGAGGGCTTGGTTATCTGGGCGTCTACGGATCAGCAGAAGACTGCAAGGCGAACCTTGCTAGGCAGATTGCCACATTTGAAGAGCATACCAAGCTAAAGCCCTTCGTGAGTTACTGCTACCGCGAAACTGACATTAATAAAACACCATACGTTGCTCGTGTCGACGGCTTAGGAATTGCTGCAAAGCATCCCTACCGCTTCGAAGCCACCACCTTTAGTCCACCGCTGGAAAATATACGTGGTCAGACGGCATCCGCTATTCTGAAAGCCGCACTATCTTCTAAGATCACGGCAACTGACGTTATATTTGCAGATGATGGAGCTGAGAAATTGGTGATTCGTTATTACGATAAACCAGAAAATGCCGTGCACCGGAGTTACTATTTTTCAAACGACGAGGTGGCAACATTCGATTGGCAAACAACCGCTGATCCCAAGACCACGTGTTTTTCTGAGTTAGCTTACGCGCAAAAGGCATTTTCCTTAGATTCTGAAATACTGCCCGTGAGCTACTGCACTTATGATCCCATGTTGTTTCAATCGCGCCTCTATGTTTTTAGATCGCGGCCTAAGCAAAGAACTTTCCCAGAAACACCGTCAATTAGATTTCAAAGCTATGCTGAATGTTCTGCCAATCGAGAAAAGATTCTGGACTATTACCGCAATCAACTTGGCAAAAACCCCTACGCTGCCGTTTGTTCTTGGGATGACGGTTTTTTAGGCGGCACACGGCACTCCTATCTGGTCAATGTCTACCTAAAATCAGAATAGAAGAATTTATTTTGTGACTTCAATCCAGGTATGCATCCCGCCCATTTCCATGCCAGCATGTCCCGCGTGACCGCCGCCAGTCCCAGGGATAGGAGTTCGGTGCATGTCGTTCATGACATGGTGCATAAAATGACAGTGAAAAAGCCATTTGCCCGTGCGCGGGCCAGCCGTAAATTCAAAGGTTCTTTCTTCTGCGGAACTGATATTAATCGTATTGGCAATAATCTGCTGTGATGGCGGCACAAAACCTGCGCCGTACTCGGTAACGCGAAACGAATGCCCATGCAGATGAATCGGATGCGTCATCATGCTTAAATTCGCCAGCCGGATACGAACTTTTTCTCCAACCTTTGCTTTCATGGGGACGATATCAGGACCATTGTAAAGTAGTTAAATTCCGTCATCTCAAGCGTGTCAGGAATAGGACTTCCCGGATGAATCATCCAAATTTGAAGAAAGTAAGCAAAATCTTTATCGACAATTTGATGGGGTTCTGGATTTTTGGGATGGATAATAAAAAATCCAGACATACCAAGTCCAACCTGTTTAGCCCCCATAAAGTGAGGATGATAAAAGTAGGTGCCGTGTTGCTCTAGGGTAAACTCATAAGTAAATGTCTCACCCGGCATGATAGGTTTTTGCGAGAATTCTGGTACGCCGTCCATTTCAATCGGTATGTGCAGACCATGCCAATGCATTGTGGTTGGTTCTGAAAGACGATTTTCTACGAAGATGCGAACACGGTCGCCTTCCACGGCTTCAATCGTTGGACCAACAATTGAGTTATTATAACCCCAACCTTGAATCGGTCTACGAGCCATCCCGTGCGGGTCACTCATATCTTGAAACTGAATGGTGACGGGTTCGGCGCGCAGCCGAAAAACCTTCACACCGCCGTCCATCTCATAAGACAACGTCGCGATACCGGGCGTCACTACCGGCACGTATGACGTGGTGAGATCAGCAGACGTATTTGCTTGTGAGGTTTTACCATCCACAAACGCTGCGGCGAGAAGTTGTCCTCCGTCTCGTCCGCAAGCAGACGCAAGAACTGGAATCGCGGCCACGGTTCCCATGCCGTACATAAATTTTCTTCTTGATAGATTTTCGTCCATATAAAAAGCCCTCGTGTCTTTGAAGTTTAAATGCGCACTTTAACCCCAACTTAGCACAAGAAATCATGGATCGTCAAATACCCCCAGTGGGTATAATAATTTCATGTAGGATGTCATGAAAAGAAGAAACCCTTTCTAACTCCGCAGATCTTGCGCAGATGAAAAGGCTCTATTAAAAATTTGACAAGGTATATTTTGCAAATAATTTTTATTTATTTCTTCCGGACCTGAAGCGATTGTCTTCAACCTTCTCACCGCCAATTTTACTCACAAAAATAGTCCCATATTCTTCAGTAAACTGACCGTTATCAAGTTGCACACGGGCCTGGCTATTGCTAACGCTCACGACTTTACCATCGCCCAATTTTTTGGACTCATAGCCTTGCTTTGGTTTGCGCCAATCACGGACAGACACATAAACACCAACTGCATCGCCTGATTTCAGGTTGTCGTCAGTCGTAGTCACATCGGCTTCTTTATCGCTTACGACCTTTGACACTTTTCCATTCCCGAGAGTCACACATCCCATCAACGCAAAACCCGCAAAAGCTACTAACGAAACCATCTTGATCCTGAAACTTTTTACCGCGACCATAAGTCCTCCTTTAAGTTGATTTAGGCACCCATCACACTCTTCACTAAAGATATACTGACCGGAAAGTGGCTGTGTGACAGAGTGTATAAAAATAAATAAATAACCAATAATTTCATAATGTTATACATATTTAAAAGCCTTGCTCCCATATCATTTTCTGCTTTTTGAATGACTCCAAACGATGGACGTTTTTTGACAAAAAAATGCCCTGAGGAGACAATTGTATAAATTACACACATGTTGTCGGACATAAAACTATGGCAAGGCACCTGGCGATTCCAGGAAAACAGCCGTTATTGGCCGACCCTGGAAAGAAGGGGAAATGAAAACCGTCCCAGTAACACCTAATTGTCTCCGAAATTTCGATGATCGCATTCATGTGTGTTTTGGCATTAGCCCATTCAACAGCTATTTTTCTGAAGCCAGAATTCAGCAGTTAGCTGAATGGGGAATGGCTGAATTTAAACAAATGCACTTCTTTGTGCCAGACGTTCCCTCAGCATATACTTTAGAAGCTCTCGGCTATGAACCAAGTAAAGCCGAATGGAAAGCTAAGCGTCAGTGCCAATACCTCAACAATAAAATCTTACGCGCACTCAGCAATATCGGCATTTCGAAACAGGCAGCACAGTCCATGCTTTTAAATTGGGAGACGCTGAGTACAAACGAATGCTATTTGAAGCATCTTGAAGATATTAATTATTTATTTGAACATGATGATGAGTTTCAAAACTCTTGCCTTGATGCTTCTAAGTGGGTGCTTGAAAAACGAGTTCCCGACATTGATTGTCTAACCCCTGATGTCCTACGCTCGGCTGTTAGATATTTGATTGCTGAAATTCCTTTATTTGTGGATAGCGCAGGTATCGTAGGCCAAGCGTCCTCCATTTTCAGCTATCATCAATGTCCATCTTTCATTGAACGTTTAATTCGCGGTGATTTCCCATATAAAGCAAAAAAGGCTCAGGGTTTCGTTAAGATCATTCCACCGGATCTCAACGAACAAGAGGTCATCAGCAATTTAGTAATTGCACAGGAAATCATCCTATTAGACGGATGATCCCACTGGCCGGGCTTATATACTCACTCTTCTAAGTCGAAGTGCATTCATTAGAACAGAAACCGAGCTAAATGCCATCGCTGCTGCTGCAATCATTGGGTTTAATAACAAGCCAAATGCAGGAAATAGCACGCCGGCAGCTAATGGCACTCCGAGTGCATTGTAAATAAACGCAAAGAAAAGGTTTTGTTTAATGTTGGCCATAGTGGCCTCGCTTAAGCGGTGTGCTCTAACAACTCCCCTCAGATCTCCTTTAACTAATGTCACACCGGCACTTTCCATCGCAACGTCTGTTCCGGTGCCCATCGCAATGCCGACGTGCGCCTGCGCTAGCGCGGGCGCATCGTTAATCCCATCTCCTGCCATCGCAACGATTTGGCCGCTAGCCTGAAGACGTTTTACCTCTTCAGCCTTTTGATGAGGTAAGACTTCAGCAATAACCGAATCGATAGAAAGTTTTTTTGCCACGACCTCGGCAGTTTTTCGGTTATCTCCTGTGAGCATGACGACACGAATACCTTTTTCATGGAGAAGGCGGATGGCTTCGGGTGTGCTTTCTTTAATGGGATCTGCTACCCCTACAAGTCCCGCGGCAAGACCGTCGATAGCAACAAACATAACGGTTTGACCATCAGATCTTAGAGCGTCGGCCTTTTGTTCAAGATCTTTAGGATCAATAAGCAAATCTTCAAGCAGTTTTCTGTTACCAAGTGCGACGACGTGGCCATCGATCAATCCTTTGACACCCTTGCCGGTCACGGATTCAAAGTTTTGAACTTTTGCGAGATTAATTTTTCTGTCATTTGCTGCCTGTACAATCGCCGCTGCGAGTGGATGCTCACTGGCTTGCTCAAGACTAGCCGCAAGTCTTAAGAATTCGTTTTCAGGCCAATTCAGGACAGATGAAACCGATATCAGTTTTGGTTTGCCAAGTGTTAATGTTCCAGTTTTGTCTACTACGAGCGTGGTAATCTTACGCATGACTTCGATAGCCTCGGCATTTTTAAACAAAATGCCAGCCGTTGCACCTTTTCCAGTGGCAACCATGATAGACATAGGCGTCGCAAGCCCCAATGCACAGGGGCAGGCAATGATTAAAACAGCGACAGCGTTGATTAAGGCATGAACCATCTTTGGTTCTGGACCCAAAATTCCCCAAACAATAAATGTCAACAATGCGACACCAATCACCGCAGGTACAAAATATCCAGAAACTTGATCTGCAAGTTTTTGAATCGGAGCCCGGCTACGCTGCGCTTCTGCAACCATGTGAACAATTTGAGATAATAAAGTTTCTGAACCGATGCGTTCCGCTTTGACAATAATGGAACCAGTGCCATTTATGGTGGCCCCAATCACTTTATCGCCAGCCTTCTTTTCCACAGGAATAGGTTCACCTGTGATCATGGACTCATCGATCGCTGAGGTACCCTCCATAACAAGAGCGTCTGTAGGAATTTTTTCTCCTGGTCTGACTTGCAAAATATCTCCTGCCTGAATTTTCTCAAGTTCAACATCCTCGGTTTTTCCATCCGGTAATAGACGTCTTGCTGTCTTGGCGGCAAGCCCCAGCAAAGATTTGATTGCTGCACCTGTTTGACTGCGTGCTTTAAGTTCTAAGATTTGTCCGAGTAAAACAAGTGTTACAATAACTGCGGCTGATTCAAAATAGAGTGCGATCATCCCCATATCATCTCGAAAAGATGGAGGGAAAATATCTGAGAACAAAGCTGCCACCAGACTATAAAGGTAAGCAACTCCAACGCCCAAGCTAATCAGAGAAAACATATTTAGGCTTCGGTTTACAACCGACTGCCAACCTCGAACAAAAAATGGCCAACCACCCCACAACACCACCGGTGTGGCGAGAAGAAGTTGCCCTAAAGAAAAACCCACTGGGGAGACACGGTGCCTGATATCAAAACCAATCATGCCAGACATAGAGGCAAGAAAAAGCGGAGTCGTCAGTACAGTACTGACCCAAAATCTGCGCGTCATGTCTTTTAGTTCCACATTTTCTTCGTCTCCACTTGGGATGCCCATGGGTTCAAGAGCCATACCGCAAATAGGGCAACTGCCAGGCTTGTCTCGTATGACTTCAGGATGCATAGGACAGGTCCATGTGTTAGCAGCGGGTAATTTCGCAGCAGCAGATGCGGACTCTAGCACTGGACTACGATGATCATGATAGCCGTCGATTTGCGTCGACCGTGATTTATGCAGGAAACTATCTGGTGCAATAGCAAACTTCTCTAAACATTTTCTGCTGCAAAAAAAATATCGCGTATTTTCATAAACGGAATTTAGCGGTGAATCAGACTTAACGGTCATGCCACAGACGGGATCAATACGCTTTTGATCCGGTTCATTTTGCGTTTCATCTAGTTGATGACTGGCGTGTTCTACAGGGTCCATTTTCTACCTCTTCAAAATTCGCCGTAAGCACACTTAAAGGTCGATGGCTTTAAGTGTTATCAGACCATTAGTAGGAGTGGAAAACTATATAAAAAAAGCCTTTCTCAATCGAGAAAGGCGATGATGGTGAAAATTTACACTCACGGCTTGCAATTCCCTCACTCGGTTACGATCAACTTGCCCTCGATCATTTCCATTCCGCAAGTGAACTTAAATTCCCCCGCTTTATCTGGCGTAAACTCGACTGCCGTTGTCTGAAAGGCCGGAAGCTGCTTTGAAATTCCAAAGTCCTTAATTAGTACACTAGCGGTACAGCCAGAATTTTCATCGCGATAATAATTAATTTTTGCAGGCACTCCCTTTTTTAAGGTTATCGTCTCGGGAGAATAACCGCCTTTAACGGTAACGGCCACAACCTGAGGACCCTGAGGCTGTGAAGGAGGAGGAATGGGAGTAGGAGTCGGCGGTTTTGGGTCCGGAGTTCCTCCTTGGCTAAGATCAACGGATTCGGGCATCGTTGCCTTTTTTCCTTCTTCAGTAAGAGACAGTCTTAAATTTATTTTTACAGGACTGGTTTCTAAATTAGAGGCCGTCACGGCAGTATCCTCACTGCGGTAATAATCCACCATTTCCTTATCCGCAGATTTTCTTTCGCCAAGGCTAAAAACCACGGAGTAATCACATTTTTTAGCAATGCTTTTACTGAGCGAGCCATTATAAGCCCACGTTTGATCAAAGTTAGTTGCGTTCGCGCAGCTTAACTCTTTTGGTTTAACAATAAAGCGCATCGCGTTGACTTCTGCATCGCCCTCTTTTGGTTTAAAAACATTTTTACTAGGCGGCATCTGGACTCGCACTTCACTCAGCGACGAAGCTCCCACGCCACCGTTTGTTGGAGTCGATGAAAGACGGCAGGAGCAAAGGACAACGATGATTGCCATTCCGGTGACGATCATTAGCTTGTTTGATTTGCTTGGCATCGCAGTGCTCCCACTTCTTGCCAGTCGCAAGAGTCATTTTACAGTTTCAAAATTAGCTCGTTCCAAGATAACCTAGCAAAATCTAAGCCGAAAATATGTTCAGCGTAATCACCTAATATTCCTGTACTTAGTCAAATATCGAGCGATCGAAAACTGTCTAAAATCTGACACTGACCAGATTTCAGCGTCTTAATTTAAGATTCTCGCGAGGTGATTTTTTTCGTTTAAAATCTGCATCGTAACAAAACTTCCAAGCACCGCGCCTATCACCCAGAGAATCGCAGCCCCCGCTATGACTTCTGCTCCAAATGCAAGAAAGGCCGCAAGAGAAATGAGACTTAAAAAAAATCCTTGTAAAAGAAGATTTTTTTGTAGAACGAAAAACTCTTCACGCCGTAAAATATTTTTACTGATTAACACCGTCAGACTTAAAAAAACAAATCCACACATAGCCATGCACGCATTATGTCCAAACTTCATAAAGTAGCGAGAAAGAGAAAATCCTGTATTAAACGGATTCATGCCAAATTGATCGCAGATGGCAAGAGAAAGTGTTCCGACAACTGCATGAACTGCAAGGAGCTTTGAAAATACGAGCCAAGACGATGGATTAAGATCTTCATAAACACGCCGCAAAATCTTATGAGAAAGTTCCTCGGGAACTTCCACCTCTTTGGCTTCAACAAAATCTTGAAACTCTTTAAGCCACTCTTGTTCTGTCATTTTGTAACTCATTGATCACTACCTCTCTTTCGAACAACCAAAAGTCGAATTTTTTTTATCCCGCGACTCACAAGTTGACGAACATTATCCTCTGATGTTTTGAGATCGCCCGCGATTTTTTCAAACGACCAATCTTGAAGGTAGCGTAGTTCCACGGCACGCTTTTGGTCCTGCGGAAGTCCCGATATGATTTGTGACATATCATATTCCGGAGCAAACGTTGGCACTGCGGGAAGACTCTCAATCAATCCGGGTTCAGCACTTGTGGCCTGCGCTATCTTTGTTTCTGCCTTCTTAAAGAAATCAAAGAGCGTGTTGCGTGACACCGTAAATAGCCACGGTAAGAATGGATACTGTGGGTCGTATTTGTCTTTGGCTAGGTGAAGTTTAGTAAAAGTGTCCTGCATGATATCTTTAGCCGTTTCCAGCGGGACCTTTTTTTTGAGGTACCCTAAAATACGGCCTGAATGCCTGCGGTACAAGACTTCAAATGCGGCGAAATCACCCGCTTGATAGAGAATCATAAGCTCCTCGTCCGACTGGTCATGCTTATCGTTTTCCATTTCAACCCTCTGGAGTATATGTACGACCGAAACCGTGAAATTGTGACAGAATTTTTTTGAGAATTTAAATAATATCAGTTATTCTAGGTAGATAGAATTTTATGTCACAAAGGGAGACATAGCGTCGTACCATGTAGTATGAGAAATTTAAGGCACCTACTCTTAATCAATTTAATGTCTTTTGCCGTAGACGTTTCGGCAGAGGAACGCATGAATCTTTCTGCCTTTTTAAATAAGGTCCGGACGCAAAACCTCGACATTAAAGCGGAAGGGGCTAAGTCAGAAGCAGTCGATGCTAAATCGGTGGGCCTCGCCATTCCTGCACCCATGGTTGGCATCAGTCGCATGAAAGACGAAGCCGCCCCTAACTCGGCCTATGGGTTTGAAGTGAGCCAGACGATTCCCTTTCCGTCAAAACTCTCCAGCGATCAGTCTGCAAGAAGATATGCGGCAGAGTCACAAAAAGAGACTCGCTTTGCAGCAGAGAAAGAAATTTTAGCAAAAGCCAAGCTTCTCTATATCTCCCTATGGGCGGCCCAAGAAAAGGTGGCTCTTCTTTTGCAAAAAAAAGCGGTTATAAAAAATCACATTAAGCTGACCCGCTCCAGCGTCCGATCGGACAGTTTTGCAAGTGTCCATCTTTTGAAGGCGGAATCTGATTTTGACCTTTTAGAAACAGATATCACTTCAGCAGAACAAATGGTCAGAGAAAAACAAATAGAGGTCGCTGCGCTTCTGAATGCTGATCCCGTGAGTTTTAGGATCACTGCCGAGGAACCAACGCTTTCGGGAGTTCCTAGCTTTACGTCTGTGGAACGTAGTCACCAGATTCAGGCACTAAGCCTTAGTCTTGAGGGATTGAAATCAAGAGAACGTGAAGGTAACGCGTCGTGGTATCCTGATTTTAATCTTCGCTACAAGCAGGTTGAACCTGATGGGATGTCTTCACGCACGAGTGAAATCATGGTCGGAGTTTCACTGCCTTTTGTGTTTTTTTGGCAGCCCGAGGCAGCGGCGAGATCGGCTGGAGCAGAACGAATACAAGCTGAATTCGAACTCGCAAAGCAAAAGAAAAATATTGAATCAGAACGAGCGATTCTTTTGAGCAAGATCGAATCACAAAAAAAGCAGCTTGACGTGCTCAGCAATAAATTAATTCCGCGTGCCGAAAAACGCATGCAAATTATCCATAACCTCGCTCCAAGAGACATGGAAACTCTGCAAGATCATAGGGAAACGATGGAAGCGTTTCCTGATCTTAAGCTTAGGGCATTAGATCTGAGATTAGAATACGAGCAAGCTGTGTCATCTCTTGAAAAATACATGCCAGCAAACGAGGGACCTCATGATTAAAAAATGGATGATGGCTTTGCCGTTACTACTGGCCTTTGGTTACTGGGCGTCAAAAAAGTTTTTTAAAAAAACTGACTCCCAAGAAAAATCTTCGTCATTTGTTAAAGTCGAGGGAGACAAGTCGTACTGGACGTGCCCGATGCATCCCCAAGTTCATATGGATCATCCGGGAGAATGTCCTATTTGCCGAATGAAGCTCGTCAAAATTATGGAACAAGCTGAAGAGCGAAGTGGCGAGGAGGGAAAAGGCAGAGCGTCGGTCCAGGTAAGCGCAGCACAGTTAAGTTTGATTGGTATTCAAAAGCAGACAGTTGAAAAAATGAATCTTACGGCCCGGATTCCCGTCTCGGGTCGCCTGATTTCCTCTTCAGCCGTAGCTTTTCAAGTCTATGAGAGTGATGTTCGCTACATTCGTCCAGGACTTTCTTTTAAGGGTGAAGGAAGTATTTATTTGGAAAAAGATATTTCGGGGGTTATCACGTCGGTAGACTCTATTGTTGATCCTACGAGCCGTACTGTGCGAGTTGTGGGCGAAATCAAAAAAGGGTCTGGTGATTTAATTTCTGAGACGAGTTTTCGCGGTGACATTCAAATCATGCTTAAAAATAGAATTGCTATCCCCGCAAGTGCAGTCTTGCACACAGGTCAAGGATGCCTTATTTATCTCGTCGAAAATGGCAACAAATTAACACCAAAAATGGTTAAACTTGGCTTGAAAACAGAGGGATTTTACGAAGTCCTTTCTGGGTTAAATGAAGGCGACATCCTTAGCTCTGGCCCGAATTTTTTGATGGATTCAGAAAGTATGATTCGGGGCACGAATGATTAAAAACATTATAGAATTTTCTGCACGCAACCGCGTGTTAGTTCTTTTACTAACGCTTGTTATCTGCTTGCTTGGAATTTTTTCGCTTAGAAATATTCCCTTAGATGCGATTCCTGATCTCTCTGACACGCAAGTGATTATCTATTCAAGGTGGGACCGTTCTCCTGACATCATGGAAAATCAGGTCACTTATCCTGTGGTGTCTTCGATGCTAGGAGCACCAAAAGTAAAATCAGTACGCGGTTTTTCAGATTATGGGTTTTCGTATGTTTACGTCATTTTTGAAGACGGTACAGATCTCTATTGGGCTAGAAGCCGCGTGCTTGAAAGTCTTAACCGCATCACATCGCAACTTCCCGCCGGAGTTAAAACAGAGATAGGCCCTGACGCAACAAGCGTTGGGTGGGTTTACCAGTATGCGTTGCGCGATGAATCGGGACGGTTTAATGCAGCCGATCTTCGGTCCATGCAGGACTGGTTGCTTAGGTTTCAGTTGCAATCTGTTCCAGGCGTTGCCGAAGTGGCAGCCGTCGGTGGGTTTGTAAAGCAATACCAGGTAAAAGTCGATCCGACCAAGTTACTCCTTTTTCAAGTCACGATGAATCAGGTGATGGAAGCCGTTAAAAACTCCAACCAGGAAAGCGGTGGCCGTACCATTGAGTTTTCCGGAACCGAAGCTATGGTGAGAAGCCGTGGCCTAGTGGATAAAGTTGAAGATATTGAAGAGGCCGTAGTCTCTTACCCGCCGCGTAGCCGTTCTCCCATTCTTGTCAAACAAGTAGCCACTGTATCATTAGGCCCTGAGATGCGGCGCGGTATTACTGATTTTAACGGGCTTGGTGACAGTGTTGGCGGTATTATCGTGATGCGCCAAGGCGAAGACGCGCCTGCGGTGATCCAAAGGGTTAAAGATAAAATTAAGGATATTGAGAAGACTCTTCCCGAGGGCGTCAAAATTGTTTCCATTTACGACCGTTCAGAACTGATTGACCGTGCTATCGAAACTTTAAAATCTACGCTGCTTGAAGAACTTATTATCGTCAGCCTCATCATCCTTCTCTTCCTGTGGCATATCCCGTCCGCGATTGTACCCATCGTCACCATCCCGATTGCAGTGCTTCTGGCCTTTATTCCACTTTATTTGATTGGGCAAAGCTCTAACATTATGTCTCTTGCAGGAATTGCAATTTCCATAGGTGTTCTTGTGGACGGTGCGATTGTCGAGGTAGAGAATGCCTACCGCAAAATTCAACATTGGGACGAAAGCGGACGCAAAGAAGACTTTTTTCATGTGCGCCTTGAAGCACTCAAAGAAGTGGGGCCGTCGGTATTCTTTTCACTTCTAGTGATCGCCGTGGCTTTTATTCCTATTTTTACTCTTGTCGATCAGGAAGGAAGGCTATTTAGGCCGCTCGCACTTTCTAAAAATTTTGCAATGGCCATCGCTGCCGTTCTTGCTATTACCCTTGATCCTGCGATGCGGATGATGTTTGCTCGCGCTGATAAATTCCAGACGCCGCAAAAATGGCTTAACAAAATCGGCAATGCGGTTTTTGTGGGCACTTATTACTCCGAACACAAACACCCGATCAGTAGCCGAATTTTTAAAATCTATGAACCTGCCGTTGACTGGGTTTTGCGCCACCGAAAAACAACCCTTGCGCTGGCCTTGGCAGGCATGATTTCAATTATTCCAGGCTTTATGATGCTTGGTTCAGAATTTATGCCAACCCTTCACGAGGGTAGCCTTCTCTATATGCCGACAGCACTTCCCGGAATCTCGGTGAGTGAAGCGCAAAGAGTTCTCACCATTCAAGACCAGATTCTTAAATCGTTTCCAGAAGTCGATACAGTATTTGGCAAGGCAGGACGCGCAGAAACATCTACTGACACCGCGCCATTAAGCATGGTTGAAACAACTGTGGTCCTCAAATCAAAAGAGCATTGGCGTAAATTTGACCGCTGGTACTCGACCTTTCCAGAAATTCTTAAAGGACCCTTTCTCCGCGTTTGGCCTGAAACTATCAGTGAAGAGCAGCTAATTGATGAAATGAATGAGAAACTAAATTTTCTTGGTATGCCAAATATTTGGACCATGCCGATAAAAAATCGTATCGATATGCTTTCCACGGGGATCAGAAGCCCAATTGGTCTCAAAATATTTGGACCAGATCTTAAGACGATCCAAACGATCGGCGAAAATATTGAAAAAGAATTAAAGACGCTTCCGGGTACACGCACGGTCGTCGCCGAAAGAATCGC
This sequence comes from uncultured Polynucleobacter sp., assembly GCA_964624705.1. Lineage (GTDB taxonomy): Bacteria > Bdellovibrionota_B > Oligoflexia > Oligoflexales > RGVZ01 > CAMDKS01. The sequence goes on along the minus strand of CAZUYQ010000001.1, from coordinate 103,473 downwards.
TAGTGGTTACTTTTTAGACGTTGATTTTGACAGAGAAAAATTAAAGCTCTACGGCCTCTCTCTTAAAGATGCGCAAGACCAAGCGATGGTTGCGGTCGGAGGCGAAAACGTTTCGCAAATTCTTGCGACCCGTGAGCGGTATCCTATTCAGGTCAGACAGGCACCGGCGTTTAGGCAAGACATCGAGAGCATCCAGCGTGTGCTTATCAACAGCCCCACAGGTGCTCAGATTCCCCTAAGTGCTGTGGCAAAGGTGCATTTTAAAGAAGGTCCAAGCATGATTCGCGACGAAAACGCGTCGCTTGTTGGTTATGTTTACGTTGATATTGATCCAAACCAGGTCGACATTGGCTCGTATGTTGAAAAAGCTAAAGCCCATCTTACGGAAAAAATCAAGGTACCAGAAGGATACCTTATTTCTTGGAGCGGGCAGTTTGAAAATATGGTTCGAGTCAAAGAGCGACTTAAAATAGTTATTCCTCTCACACTGCTTGTGATTATTTTTCTTCTCTATTTCAATACGAAGTCATGGGTAAAAACCAGTATAGTTTTACTTGCAGTGCCTTTTTCTTTGAT
>CAZUYQ010000001.1:98439-102887 GCA_964624705.1 uncultured Polynucleobacter sp. | reverse complement strand
GTCCATTGCGGCGTGGGTTGGAATGATTGCCCTTCTTGGTCTCGATGCTGAGACTGGGGTTTTTATGCTGATGTATCTTGATCTTGCCTATGATGAGCGTGTTAAAAACAATCAAATGAATTCGCCGGCGGATTTAAAGGCAGCGGTGATCGAAGGAGCTGTTCACAGGGTCAGGCCGAAGCTTATGACCGTCGCCGCTCTCTTTATGGGTTTGATACCGATTATGTGGTCTATTGGGGCTGGAGCCGATGTTATGAAAAGGATCGCTGCGCCGATGATCGGTGGACTTTTTACTTCGTTCTTGCTTGAGCTTTTGATCTATCCGGTAATTTTCTATATTTGGAAACAGAAAATTCATTTTCGGGCTTAGACGCGTTTTGTAAAATTCCGGTACCGGATGTCTTTCAGGGCCAAACTTTACCCGAACTTGCCGGACTTACTAGATTGATGGGTACCAGCGGCAGTAGCGCGTCCGCATATCAAACAGCCGACACAATTAATAATTCAAACTAAGAAAAGAATGCATCAACCGGCCGATTTCGGTAACTCGCGCTTCTACGACGCTTCTATAAGAATGAACACCAATGCATCTGTATCTTGGACGAATGCGCGATCAGAATCGCCTGACTGAGAGGCGTTACCAATAATCGAATCCGTTGCAGTTTTTTTATCACCATCGACCAAATAGTTGGCGGTTGTCGTGATAAGGCCCCCTGCACTTTTAACCGCTTCATTGCCTAAATTCCCGAACGCGTCACCGTCATACTTTTTCCCGACGGCGTCTGCTGCCCCAAGAGTTCCGACTGGGAGATTCACGTTCGTCGCAATACCTTGGACGGTTCCGTATTTGTTGCCAAATGCGTCAGCACTATTTACCGTCGTTTGTGCTTGCGTGTTTACTTTCTGCATGGACGCACGAAAATCGTCTTCCTTCTTAGCTTGTTCAGGTGAATTCAAAAGGTTGCTTGTTTGCCGCTTCATATTGACGATATCTTGGGTGTTAAGAACACGTTGTTCGATCTCGCCAGTGTTAAGCGACGTAAGCTCACGGATAGACCCGCCATCGGTTTTGATGTAAGTAACTTTTGTTACTTGCTCACTAGTGAAGTAACCTGCAGGTTTTGTCGTGACAACTGTTGCCCCCACGACGGTACCACTAATCCCTCCCGGAACATTCACCCTCGCACCATTGGGATAGTGATTCACGCCAGAAAATTCCTATGCAGGATCACCGCCAAAGGCAAGGTCTTTGCTGCTGGATTCCGATTCAAAGAATTGATGATAAGAATAGGAATCTGCAAAGCTGAGTGGAACTGTTATGTTCTGAAACTTGTCAGCAAACAATTGAAATGAGTCGGATGGCGTGGTACTAATCAAACGCTTGGTCAATGAGGTTGCGCGCCTCGCTGCCGTGCCGTTGACAGGACCTGTCAAGGTCAAACGTTTTGTGTCTTTGATAATGCTCTTGTCGTCCAATAAATTTCTCACGATGTTTGTATTGTCCATATGACGTCGCACGGTTCGCCCGACGGTTTTAATCTTGGTTCAAACCGACTATCTCCTTCTCAACTTGATCAGGCACTTTCTGCGGGCTGTGGTGATCGACCAACAGTGTTTTTAGTGTCAGCTTGTTTCTCAGGTTTATGTATCCTCGACAATTCTAATCTCAAAAAGCCAAACCGTATTATATTGACCGCGGCACGAAGCGATTTGACTTCCTTTGGCTGCGGCACAGAAGATGAATATACGTATTGGGACACTTGCCTCATTGAAACTCTGCCAACGGCCACCAAGTGGAAAGAACTTGCCACTGATGTTGTCAGCTGTATTTCCCGCAAAGAAGGCGGCAGCACTGCTTCATTTCCTCAAACATTTATTGGAACCGAAGTTGGAGATCTGCATTTACTCAAATAAACACGGACATTCACTCATATAATTAAAATGATAAGCGTTGCCTGGTAAATGGCATTCTCATAATCACAAAAAAGGTGACGAAGGCGAACACCGGTAGTTGGGATTGAAAACAACACTAAGTAATCATTTGGATAAATGAATCACAAGTTCTCAGCATTGTTTTTGACCCAGCACTTACGGAGCACAATTCTTCGCGCTTGCATGAACACCGCAAATTTCTACCTCTTTTGCATTTGCCCAAGTTTCTGCCCAGGACCGAAAGGTACTTGAGAAAACGTTGGACACATACGACGTATCGGTCGTATTGGAGCGGCTATTTACGCCAACCACACGTCTAATGCCGTCAAGTGCCACGTAACCGCCTCCGCCTGAGTCGCCTGAACACAGAGCTACTTTTCCGGTGGTGACAACATCATGATTGTTTCCTTTTGGACAACGCACGGCTTTTACTGTTCCAATACGAAACTTACCGTCAATCCCACCATTCCATCTTTGACATCCAAATCCGGTCCAAAGAAATTCCCTACCGACGTTGCACTGAACATCCTCTTCAGTTGCGACCACTTCAAATTGAATGTCTTTAACTTCTGTGTTCAGATGGCACAAAGCCCAGTCAGCGGTATTATTAGAACGGTAATCACTATGATGGGTGCACTTGCCAGTGTATTTTGTGCCGGCAATAGAGAAGGATGTTGATCCACCATTTGACACACAATGGGCTGCGGTTAGAAGGACACGCTCGCCAATTAATGTTGAAGAGCAGCCGCCAATCCATGGACTCGCAGGCCAGGCAGCAGGATCCGGCAGTGTTCCGCCAATTAAAAGCGGTTGGATGTCACTTGCAAAGCAAACGTTATTAAGATTCATCGATACGCAAAACAGTAAACCTGCCCGAAAAAACGATTTCAGCACTCGCATAAAACCTCCCGATTTGTTTGTTTGCCACGATATCTGTGACAAATTTAATTATCAGGCCTAATACGACGAACGTTGATAGGCAGAAATGGACTTATACGTTAACACCTCTTCAATGACACCTTGATGATAGTAAAATAATTTGCCAATTCGCCTTGACGCGGTAGTCTGTTAAGACATTGATTACAAGCACCACCGTTGATCGCATCTTTAGAATTCGTGAAGTGCAGAATTGGCGCGCATCATGATGATGCTCCTATCAATTGCAAAGAACCTAACTTTAGGCAACCCCTCGGTCGTTCTTTTTGCTGGTTTTTTGTTTCTCATCATTTTGATGAAGAATTTGATCAATGCGACGGCGACCTACAATACCTTCGCGTGGTTTACTGCGACGATCTAACGTTTGTATGTCCGCTTTTGTCAAAATGGAATGACGAATGGCCTGACGAGATGGATTACTAAATCCCGAATTTTTCTGAATCACAAGTTCACGACCTGTCGCAGCGTATTCTTTGACTCGGCGATTAAAATATTGCTCGAGTGAAGAATCGCAATAATAAACACCCGTTTGATCAACGAAGATTTGTGTTGGTTCCTTTAGAGTCCACAACACTTCATCCAAAGCCGGCAAGCACGCAAAGGTAAAAGCACCACGCAGCTTGACGATGGCAAAATCTGGATTGTCCGGATGACTCATGACGTTGATCTCATAATCCTGTGCGAAGGTCCACGCAAGACGGACGAATCCAATAACGACACCGACCAAAATTCCAAGACTCACATCTGTCGAGAGCACGGCGACGCCAACAGAAAGTATGGTGATTGCTTCGCTGCGCTGTTGTTTCCAAAGATTTTTAAGGCTGGTAACACCTAGAAAGCGCCAGCCTGTCCAAAGCAATACTGCCGTCATAAACTCACTAGGAACCAACCGTAGAACAATGGAATGGGCGGAAAGCATTGCCAACACCAGTGGACCTTGCAGAATTATGCTCCACCGCGACGTGGATATCGACGCACTAAGGGCGCTTCGTTCGGCAATCACCGCAACCGGAGGAGCAAGGCACAGTCCGCATGCAACATTTGTCGCAGCAAGAGCATAGGTATTGTGCCGAAATTTGTTAAAGTCACTGGCCTGATGGGGAACGGTATTCATCTTACTCGCTGAGATCAATGCTCCAGAAACTGCAGCTAACCAAATGGTCTCATTGCCTAGCGCATTCCACAAGTTGGACCATTCTATCGAACCAAACTTCATATGATCGACGCAACTCTCACCCGCGCATGCTTCGTTGAGTCCTCGAAAAACAAGTTGCAGCAGTACACAAGCAATACCTGCTGCGATTACGGCAGGGACTTTTTGATAGACGATGTCTGGAACTATTTTTTTCCAAAGCAAAATGGTTGAGAGCGCTATGGCTGATATTGCCAATGATGTTGTCCAAATCCTGGCATCCCTTGTAGCATTGTCATTCAATGGCGGTATTCCGAGTTTAACCGCTTTCACAAGAATCAGTACGCCAAGCCCTAATAGGATACCTTGGTGTATGCGTTCGGGGATAAGTGGAAGCCACCGCGCCAGTGGCGATATGGCGAGGCCAATCTGAATGACACCAACTAAA
>CAZUYQ010000001.1:97636-98426 GCA_964624705.1 uncultured Polynucleobacter sp. | reverse complement strand
CGCGCCTGTGGTTTTTGGGCTTGCCAAATTTCAATCAAACAAAAAAAATTTAAAAACGCTGCTACAGCTCGGAGGCCGCCTTCACTAAAAACATGGGTGGTTAAAACCAATAACGATGTGGGTGCTGCAAACACAAGATGACTCTGGCTGCGCTGACCCAGGCCGCCGACGATGGAGCCAATTACCGCGCTCGCGATAAATACTGAGAGTGGTAGATTCGCGGCGTGCGCTAACGTAACCGCGGCTAGCAGCCCAAGTATAGCGCTAGGAATAGCTGTGAAAAAGCCGTGGACCATTTGCCCCATGAAAAATCCTTGAATGCCCATTTACAAAGAATAGTGATGATTCTTATCGGTAAATGCCGATAGAGCTTGACTGAAAAGCAGTGAACAACTCGTCGCAGACCGTTATAGTTCTACCGATTTAGTGCCAGTGCATCGGCTCAACGGGATCACAATATATGAGGCAAGTGAAAATAATTTAAAAAATTTCTAGTAATTCTGGCCTATTACGTTTAGGTATTTAACGACAGGTGTTATTATTGAATACTAAGAAATCAACACGAAAAAAGTCTAAACAAAATATAAGTCTTGAGATATTTTCATGCAATTTTCATAAATTGCATAGTATCACATTATTTTGCCGTTGTTAAGAATCCATATTTCATGTCTAATAGAGATGAAATTGTCGCATAATCTATCATTTCTACCTTCTGTATTTCATGAGAAGTCCTAAAACCATCAAAGAAATTTAAGAAAGGAACTGTTGATTCTAAAGTGGCAAGATGAGA
>CAZUYQ010000001.1:95461-97626 GCA_964624705.1 uncultured Polynucleobacter sp. | reverse complement strand
ATGTCTAATAGAGACTTGACGATTCTCGGAGTGGTGAAATTTTGACCCAGATTGTGCAAAATTATTTTCATTCTACATGTAAGATCTTAAAGTCTTCATGCGCCATAGTGGCATACTGGGGAATTATTTTTTCGCTATTCACAATATGCCCTCTTGAAATGAAATCTGCACAAAAAGGTATATCGGACACGTCGGCGCACATCTGCAATGACGCACCAACTAAGGACGCAGGGCATTGCAGTCGTCACTGTGTTTTTGAAAACAACAAGCAAGCGGCTCAGATTTCGCTTCGGTCTTTAGAATGCATTTCCAACGTCGAAAAGATAAGCAGGATTCAGATAAACGCACTTATCACGACGTTATTTAAAGAAGATTCTTTGGAAATATCTAAATTAGATTCAGACTCAGAACTTTTTTCTCTCCATTCATCCCCTGTTTTTTCTGCTTATACTTCGATTCATGCTATCCGCACGGTCATTCTCATCGTTTAAGTCCTCCTCCACGCAATAATTTTGAAGTTTGATGACCTAAGAGACACCCATCTTGGCTTACTCAAAACACTAATCGCCGTCATGGCGCGTGTTTCAAAACGACTTTATGTGGTGGATGTATGCCGACTATCAACGCAAAAATGGCGATTGCCTCTTCAGTGCTTATTACCTCAGCACTCCTGATACTGCGTTCCTTTTCTTGGTTTACACAGGAAGAACAGTCGATCTCAACACCCCAGTCGTCGCTATCTGTCTACTCTTCTGAGTTGGGTGGGAAGCTTGCTCAGCAAGCCGAACGCAAGATCGACCTCGAACCTTCCGATGCATTGGATACTGTCAAACGACAACTTGGTGGAGATCATGTTTCGATTTTAAAAATCCGATCTTTGTTTGCAGCCGGTAAAACTGAGGAAGCTCAAGAATTACTGCGGCAACAAATAGCGATGAACCCTCGTGATGAGGTTTACCTCGAAGAAATGGGCATGATCCAGCTCCGACACTCAAAGCCTGAAGAGGCTGAGGATTGGTTTAAAAAAGTGCTAGCAATAAATCCCCGCAACGAGGTCGCGCTAGGTGAGCTAACGGATCTGTTAAACGCTACAGGTCGGTCAAACGAAGCCTTTGATACCCTTAAGAATATCGCTGACTCGTGCAATGGTCCGTGTCCGACAGTAAATCTGGCTCTAGGCAACATGCTTTTAAATTCCGGCGATCTCAATCAAGCGATTGTCGAACTCAGGAAGGCCCAAGAAGGAAACTCTGTGCGAGAGGCGGCACTTCAAAGTTTGAGTATGGCATACACAAAAATCGATGACCGAGAAAATGCAGCATTGGTTCTAGGAGAGATCATATCCTTCAAAAGAAAATACATTCAATCTCTCAAAACTAAAGGCGTCGATGTTCAGGTACTTGAAAAGAGCCTCAAACAAGATGCCGAAAAATTTTTTGCATTAGAACAAGGAGGCTAACGGACACTGAAAATGGAAGATTTTATTTTTTTGGATTTTTAATTTTTATCAAAAATATGAGGAGAACAAAAATGCGCTTTTTTTCAACTGTGGTGATGTCCCTGGCTGTAATGTCGTCTGGATTTCTAAGCAAACCGGCCTACGCTGAAGATGATCAGATTGCTGGTTTATACAAGGCGGTGCTACTACACGAAGGAACTAACTTCTATCAGTTTGCAAAGATCACATTGCGGACCATCAATGTCGGGGGACAAGTCAAAATAGCCGCTAACACTAAAGTTTATTTCGGTGATTGGGACTCAAATGAATACATGACTTATGAATATCCTGATGTTCCTCTTAATATTCTCACGCGCCAACTTAACATTCGCAATGACGTAAACGATGTCAGCATGACTGGGTTTCTTCGCACGGGAGTCATCGAAGGTGATTGGTTTTCGACCATTGTCGGCCGTGTTGGAACGTTTAAAGCATTGAAATCCGGCATACCTGAAGTTCCTGCAAACGGCATTCTGGTCAAAACTCTTTCGGGTTACTATCGCGGCTCACTTAAAAACACCAATCCTCAATCAAGCTTACCCGAGCGCATTACGATGTCATTCGTTACAACTCAGGAAAGCTCCCCGACAGGTCCAGTGATCAAAATCAGTGGAAGTACACGGTTCTACCTAGGTGGCTATGACTCAGGAGAGTACGTAGAAACGCC
>CAZUYQ010000001.1:93139-95451 GCA_964624705.1 uncultured Polynucleobacter sp. | reverse complement strand
ACAACCGCTATCTGACCGCGAAAACGCAAGATTTTGGAATTACCTTCAAAGGAGTAATGACTCCGGATGGTCATTTTGAAGGAAGCGTTTTATCGGATGGTCTAGGAGAGGTTGGAACCACTGATGTTAAACGCTATCCCTGAGTGATTCAGTCCAAATCTGTTGATGTATAACGTTTGTTGAGAAGGAGAAAATCATGCGACGATATAAAATGACATTTCTATCTGTAGCTTTTTTTGCAGTGTGCTTCTCCTTTTCAACGAGCTGTGCTCGAAAGAAAATGAGTGATCGAGATAGTAAGAGAGAACAAGTGCGTAGCACTGCTGACGCGAAACGACATGAGCTTGCACTTGCAGCCGGACTTTACCGCGGTTTTCTTAAGCAAAATGGTGTAGATCAAGATATAACCCTCAAACTAGAAATTAAGGACATTCCCGATACGTCGACAGGTGAGGTGGATCCCATTTTAGTTCCAATTTTGACGGGATCTCTGCGGTTGACCTTTGGTAGCACGGAAGACGGCGAATACTATTCTTATGGAGTTGAAAAAGCTGACTTTGATCCGAACCGCAAAAAAGTTGACCTCGTTGTCAACAATGGACAATTTAAACAGATTGTTTTGTCGTTGGAGCAATCAGGTGACGGTTTCGTCGGAACGTGGAATGCTCCAACTCTTTCCGCCTCGGGAGAAGCTGAACTTCATAAAGCGGAGGATCCTTTGGCACTCCAAGCCTTCAATACAGAAATTAAAGGCGACTATCAGGGTTTCTTGATCTGGGATGATCTGCATGCCGCCCAAAATTTCACACTCAATATGCAGACCACTTTGAGTGCCGAGAGCGGTGTCAAGTTGGCAGCGATTGCGAAACTTATTTTCGGTACAACAACTTCCGGCGCGCAGCTCGTATATAAACTTGATGAAACCGAGTTTAATCCAATCACAGGCATCGTTTCACTTAAGTCAAAAGATTCCGAAATTTCCCTGCGAGGTCGTCTTGAAAATGGCGTCTTTGACGGCGAGTGGATTGCAAACAATCGCGGTAAAATGGGAAAACTTCAAGTTAGCAAAAAAATTAAACCGGCGAATCCCGACGGATACAGCATCCTATCGTCTCTTAAAGGTGTATATCAGGGGCGTTTTAAAAACACTTCGAGTCAAACGAACTTACCAGAGCGGTTTATGATCGGTCTTGTGACGACACCAGACCCGAGCAGTCCACGAGGAATTAAAATCAGCGGCAATACTAGGTTCTACCTTGGGCCATTCGATTCGCCGACCGAGTTTGTCGAGGCGACCTGCGATAGCATTCAATTTGATTTTTTTATCCGCGTTCTCACCATGAAGTGCACAGCACCTGGTATCGGTGGGTTCTCAATCAAAGGAGACGTTGGTGCCTCGGGTATTACCGGTCCGATATATCACGATAGCTTGGGCGAAATAGGAACCTATGAGGTCATAAAACTATGAAGATTAAACAGCTTTTTCCATTTTGTTTCTTTTTCTCGACTATGGTTTTTGCGCAAGAAAATTCGCGTCCTAAGGACGAGTTAAAAATAAGATCAACATCGCGACCGGTCCTGGCAAAGACAGAGGGCAGTGAATTTTCAATCGATCCAAATTTGGTTGACAAATTATTTGAATCGACAACGACCAAAGAGAATCAGGTTCAAGCCGCGTCATCACGTACTATGCGAGGCGAAATTGGTTATGGCCATATGATGCTAACCAATATGACTCTAAAAAATAAATATTTCGAAGTTCCTTACTCCAGCAATGTGTCGGCGCTGCCTTATGGTTTTATTCAAGGCTCTAAGTCCATGTTCACCTTTGGGCCTGGAAGCTTCAATACTTACGGCATGATTGGCTATTCCAATCAACAAGGCGTCTATGAAGTCAAAGGAAGTTCCGGTATATCGCTTAAAGATACCATCACTATGCAGTGGGTACCCGTCGAAATAGGGACGTCAACTGACGTGAAACTCTTTTCCGGCCAGGTGCAGCCTGCTATCATTATGGGCATCGGAGCCGATTGGATTACGCAGACGGGTACGCTCGACGGCATGAATCAGAATTTCTGGATACCTCACGCATCGGCGGGTCCCGCAATAACATTTTTTGGTAGTAGTGACAACGCTCCTGGTTTTGACGGGATCACGGTTGCGGGTATCTACCGTACCTCTAGTGGCAGAGACCAGACGTTCAAAGGGTGGTCGTTCAACTTAACAAGCCGGTTTGCGATGTAGAGGATAAAAGATTGAAGATAACAAAAATAAAATATGCGGTTGTGAAGCTTTGCGTAACGTTCATCGCT
>CAZUYQ010000001.1:79884-93129 GCA_964624705.1 uncultured Polynucleobacter sp. | reverse complement strand
TTATAAATTATTTAATATAAAAAAATTATTTTTTTCGCTTCTGATTTTTTGGGTGTCTTTCTTCGTTTTAATTTCGGCGCGTGCGAGGGCGGAAGATGAACATGGTGGCGAGAAAAAGCAAGAGGCTGACCATGGAAAAGAGATCGATACTCACGCCGATTTACCGGCAGAGAAGGTTAAACAGCTCGAGATTTCTGTCTTAAAGGCTGCAGGCGGTCCCATTGATTCTTATTTAATTATGTTTGGCAAGATCGACCTTCACCCAGAAAAAGCACTTCACTTGCATTCGAAATATCCGGGCGTTGTGCATGAAGTTTATAAATCGATTGGTGACGAGGTAAAAGTTGGCACAGTATTGGCGCGAGTAGAAAATAATGTGGGCGTTCAAACATCCGATTTAGTCTCGACCATAAATGGTCTGGTGATCGAAAAGAAAATCGCTGCCGGACAATCCATTAATGAAGATATCGAAGCATTTACCGTTGCCGATACCAGTGTCGTCATGGCAACGCTGACCGCTTATCCGAGAGACATGAATCGGATTTCTACCGGACAGACGGTAAGTTTGCAAAGTTCAAAAGACAGTCCAGCAGAAACTGCGACGATTTCATATATTTCGCCGCTTTTAGATGAAAAAACTCGAACCGGCAAAGTCCAGTTCTTCCTAAAGAATGACAAAGGATTATGGCGTGCTGGACAGTTTGTTATAGGAAAAATTCACATCGGAAAACGCGACGTCACAGTTCGTCTCGCGAAAGACATGTTCCACTCACTTGAATCATCTTCAGCCAAACTGTATGTCAAAAATGGAGACCAATTTGTGCAGCGCACCGTTGGGATAAAAGTAGGTGATTCATCTTTTGTTGAAATTACATCGGGACTGTCCCCTGGCGAGGAATATTTAGGATTAGGAATAGGTAACATCGAGGACATTTTAAAAAAGAAGGCCATAGATGCGAATACAAAAAAATAATCGTGTCCTATACTTCATGACAAAAGCGCTGCTACTATTTTTTTCAGAAAGCTTGCTAGCTGAAGTCCCGCACGAAAAAATTGATCTTGATACAGCTAAGAAATATGCGATTACCCATAATTACGGCATCACGGCGTTACGTCATGAAGTTGACGAAATTAAAAGTCGCGGCGAACGCACAAAGTCACCATTCTTGCCCAGGCTTGGTGTAGCTGGTGGCGTCGAAGCTCAAAACTCCACTGAACAGTCAGAAGCCGCTCCTGTTGCTTATGCATATGGTTCTTACAACTTATTTAATGGCTACCGAGACAGCTACAAGAAGGAAATTTCACGTGATGAGCTGGAAAAAGCACAATTTAATTTAAGCACTGGGGAGTTTTTGGTTGGTCTAGAAGTCGAGGAAGTTTTTCACGCCTATCTCTTTAAGAGAGATTTGATTGAGCTTAAAGATAATGAAATTTCTTTAAACGATATTCATCAAAAACTGATCCATCAAACCATGATGCGAGGTGCGATTTCAGAAACCGATGTCATGGAGTTTCAGCTCAAAGATTCCAAGTTGAAATCAGAACTTGTCGCCCTGAAACAAGAGTTAGAGGACGCACGCAGTAATCTTAAGAGGCTTTTGGGTGAAGAGATTGGTGGCAACATTCAACCGGTCGGCAATTTACAGCATCAGCATATTAAGGGATCTCTGATGGATGCCCTGGCAAATATTCAAACGAGCTCCCAAAGCGTTAAGTCAAAAGCGATTGATCTATCAATAGCAAAAACAGAGAGCAAAATTGCGAATGCACGATGGTTGCCAGAGATTAATCTGGAAGCCAGAGCTGGCTATCTAAATCTTGGCGAACGCACAAGCGACAACACCCCACAAACATCCATTGCGCTGGTCGCAAAAATGGATCTTTATACGGGCGGTGACGCACACTGGGAGTCAAGAGAAAAACTAGCGAACTCTCTGAAAGTAGAGTCTCAACTTAAAGATGAAATCAACGATTCCATTCGTAAAGTTGAAGTGGGTTACAGAAATATTAAAGCCATCGAAATGAGAGCAGACCTCGAACGTGATAACGCGAGCTTTGCCAAGCGATACTATAAATCGGTACTGGCAGAATATAAGCGAGGTGCGAAAAACTCGTCCGACCTAAGTAATGCATCGGATAAACTGAGCGAAGCCCAGGCAAGAAAGCTAGCTTTAGAGTTTGAATTTATTCGTGAGCGCATCGCCGTTGAAAAAAACGTCGGTTCCATTCTGCCTATTGAAGTTGTTACGCAGCCCGAGACATCGAGTGATACAAAATGAAAAAAATAAATGATTTAAAATCTCTACTAGACAAACAGATAGTCAATAAAATCAGGCAAAGAGATCTTCTAGGAAAGTATCTTAAGTTCAAAGAAAATACCCAAAGCATTGTCAACAAACAGTCACTACTTGTTAGTGATAGGTTTATTGACGCAAAAAATTGGTCGTCTGTGATGTTCGAGCAAAAGATCATGAGCAGAATTGACAAAAATGATCTCGCTGAAAAATATTTTAAATTCAAAAATAAAGCGCAAAATATCGTGACTACTCGTTTTGGTGGAAATTACGAAAATTTTTATATTACAGTTGTGGGTTCATTCGGTCTTCTTTGTGCTATTTTGATACTCGTTTTTGCCGGAAATAGTGCACCAAGTGGTGGACACGGTGGTCATGGCGGAGAAGAACACGGCGAACACGAAGACGAAGGGAGGTCCGTTGAGCTTTCCGACGATGCAATCGAATCTTCGGGAATAAAGCTCAATGTGGTTAAGAAGTTGGCTATTCACCGCGTTGTCAAATTACGCGGCCAAATTTCTGTCAATCGCGACCGTTATACAGAGATCAGTTCGAGATATTCTGGCACGGTGCAAAGTGTGACAAAAAACCTTGGCGACGTTGTTGTAAAAGGGGACGTCCTTGCAAGAGTAGAAAGTGTTGCTGCGAGAGCTTCGTTTGACGTCCGAAGCGGTATTTCTGGCGTTATCGTAGGCCGACAAGCGATTCGAGGGTTATTCGTTTCTGATAAAGCGCCAATGTTTACAGTTGTCGATCTTTCTACGGTATGGGCGGAGCTCAACGCCTCTGATACCGATTTTCAATCCTTGAAAGTCGGGCAAAAAATCAAAATTCTCGATGCAGAAACAGGAAAGTCCACTGAAACTGTTGTATCTTACGTATCCCCAAACGTTTACGAAGATACGCAGTCGATCGTAATCAGAGCTGTAATTGACAATAAAGATCAGAACTGGCGCCCCGGTAGCTTTATCGAAGCTGAAATAAACGTCGAAGATAAGGACGTCGCGTTAGCCATAGAGGTGAATGCGGTTCAAACAGTCGATGACAAACCAGTTATCTTCGTCAAAGATGGTGAATTCTTTGAAGTACGAGACGTTGTTTTGGGCACATCCGACAGAAAATATGTCGAACTGTTGAGCGGAGCTGCGGACGGTGAGACATATATTGGATCAAATAGTTTTATCGCGAAAGCCCAACTTCTCAAGTCGAGTGCAGAGCACGAGCACTGATAGAATTACAAAGGAATTGTCTGATGTTAGAAAAAATACTAAAATTCTCAATCAATCAAAGATGGCTTGTTGTCGTTGCAACGCTCGGATTAGTAGCCGCCGGAGTTTATAAGCTTTCGCAGCTACCTATTGACGCGGTTCCTGACATTACAAACGTTCAAGTTCAAATCAACAGCGTCGCAGCTGGATATTCTCCATTTGAGGTTGAACAGCGCATTACATTTCCTATCGAAACCGCGATGTCGGGTCTTCCCTCCCTCGACCAATCCCGCTCGATTTCGCGTTACGGTCTATCGCAAGTGACGGTCGTTTTTAAAGATGGAACAGACATTTATTTTGCCAGACAGCTTGTAAATGAACGTCTTCAAGAGGTTCGTAACCAGTTACCTGAAGGTGTCGATCCCACAATGGGGCCAATTTCGACGGGGCTTGGTGAAATTTATATGTGGACCGTTAGCGCCGATCCGGAAGCAAAAAAGGCAAATGGCCAGCCCTTTTCGTTGACCGACCTTCGTGAAATTCAAGACTGGATCATTAAGCCGCAGCTCAGGACAGTACCTGGCGTGACCGAAGTAAATACAATCGGCGGATACGAGAAACAGTTTCACATCACTCCCTATCCTGAGCGACTTTTGGCCTATGGTTTGACGCTTCAAGATATCGTCGCCGCACTTAAAAATAATAATGAAAACATTGGGGCCGGCTACATTGAAAAGAATGGGGAACAGCTTCTTATCAGAGCACCTGGACAGGTTCGCTCCATTGAAGAAGTTGAAAATGTCATTATTAAAAATGTTGAAGGCGTACCGATTTACGTCCGCGACGTTGGCGACGTGATTCTTGGGCAAGAGCAACGGACCGGAGCCGCGACGCAAGCAGGAAAGGAAGTCGTTACCGGAACCGTCTTTATGCTTATGGGTGAGAATAGTCGTACGGTATCACACCGCGTCGACCTAAAAATGGATGAGATTAAACGGAGTGTTCCTAAAGGTGTCGTGGTCGAAACTATTTACGACAGAACTGTGCTCGTTGATAAGACAATTCATACGGTTTCAAAGAACCTGATTGAGGGTGCAATTCTAGTCATCGCAATTCTATTTCTCTTCCTCGGCAATATTAAAGCCGCATTTGTTACTGCGCTAGTCATACCTCTGTCGATGTTCTTTACAGCCATCGGCATGGTTCACAACGGTATTAGTGGTAATCTCATGAGTCTTGGAGCTTTGGACTTTGGTCTTATTGTCGATGGTGCAGTGATTATTGTCGAGAATTGTATAAAACGCATTGGTGAAAAATGTCATGAGTTTGGCCGCGAGCTTACATTAAAGGAACGGCTAGAGACAGTGTTTGATGCTACCAAGGAGGTACGCCAAGCGACGATGTTCGGTGAGCTGATTATTATGATTGTTTATCTGCCGATCCTCACGCTCACTGGGGTCGAAGGTAAGATGTTCTATCCGATGGCTTTCACAGTGATCGCGGCACTCCTCGGCGCAATGTTACTATCTATTACATTTGTACCAGCAGCAGTTTCAATTATTTTAACCGGAAAAATTGAAGAGAAAGAAAACGCAATCATGCGTTGGGCGAACAAAGTCTATTTGCCGACTCAAGATCTAACGTTTCAGTGGCAGCGCCTACTTCTATTTTCTACTGGTGTCCTTATTGTTCTGTGTCTTTTGATTTCGACAAAAATGGGCAGTGAGTTTATTCCGAGTCTGGATGAGGGTGACGTGGCATTGCATGCGATGCGCGTACCAGGAACGAGTTTAACACAAGCTGTTGAAATGCAGTTGACGCTGGAAAAAGAAATCATGACGTTCCCAGAGGTAAAAACGGTATTTTCGAAGATTGGTACCGCAGAAGTGGCAACAGATCCGATGCCGCCAAACGTTGCCGATACCTTTGTCATGTTAAAACCTCAGAGTGAATGGCCAGACCCCTCTAAATCAAAGGCAGAATTATTGGAAACAATGGAGCACTATTTAAAAGAACTTCCGGGTAACCAATATGAATTCACTCAACCCATTCAGATGCGGTTCAATGAACTGATATCAGGTGTTCGGAGCGACGTCGGGATCAAGATCTTCGGCGATGATATGGACGTTCTGCTGAAGACCGGCGAAAAAATCGCCGCTGTGACAAGACAGGTGAATGGCGCATCGGATGTTAAAGTAGAGCAAGTATCTGGACTTCCAGTTCTTACCATTCAATTTGATCGACCAAAGCTTGCGCGCATGGGTCTTAATACGTCCGATGTGCAGGATGTCATTGAAATTGCTTTGGGCGGTAAAGTGTCCGGAAAGTTGTTTGAAGGCGATCGACGCTTTAGTTTGATCGTGAAACTTCCAGAGAAAATACGTTCAGACCTCGAAGAACTTAAGCGTTTACCGATTTCTATTCCTGAGCACGGAGATGAATCGAAAAATGGTAATGAGAATGCAAATCTCCGTTATATTACTCTGGGCTCAATTGCCGACTTAAGCTTATCTCCAGGTCCTAATCAAATCAGTCGCGAGAATGGCAAAAGGCGTATCGTGGTCACAGCAAACGTGCGCGGACGGGACCTTGGGGGATTTGTCAACGAAGCACGAGCGCGCGTGACACGAGATGTTGAGATACCGGCTGGTTACTGGGTTGCCTGGGGTGGGCAATTCGAACAGTTGATATCGGCAACAAAACGTCTGCAAATTGTTGTGCCGATAGTGCTCGTACTGATTCTTGGATTGCTATATGTGAGCTTTAGCAATGTTAAGGATGCTCTTCTGGTGTTTACCGGCGTACCGTTTGCACTCACCGGTGGAATTATTGCTATATGGGTGCGTGGTATTCCTCTATCAATTTCAGCTGGTGTTGGCTTCATCGCTTTGTCTGGAGTTGCAGTCTTGAATGGCTTAGTTATGATCACATTTATTAATCGTCTCCGTGAAGAAGGAGTATCGATAATGGAGGCGGCAAAGACTGGTGCAAGAGACCGTCTTCGTCCGGTACTAATGACGGCATTAGTCGCTTCCCTTGGCTTTATTCCAATGGCGCTAGCTACCGGAACCGGTGCGGAAGTGCAGCGTCCGCTTGCAACTGTTGTTATTGGCGGAATTGTATCATCAACCGCATTGACGCTTTTAGTACTACCGATGCTCTATTGTATTTTTCACAGGCAAGACAGTGGCATGATCAAGAAAGAAATCGTTCGTCTTACATGAGGTGCTTCGCTTCGGAGATGGTCTCTGGTGCGGATTAAATAGTTTATATGGATGGTGGCTCTATGAATCGTGGATTTACTTTGAATGCTGTTTTAATGGCAATTTTACTTGCTCCTGTTGTTAGCTTTGCAGAAGGTGAAAAGAAAGAAGAAAAAACAGAGGATAAAAAAGAAGCAAAGGAAGAATGGCACTGCGAGAAGAAGGATGGTGATATTAAGGCAGATTCAAAGGAAGACTGCAAAAAGAAGGGTGGCAAATGGAAGAAAGAACACGGGGATCACGGTGGCCATAAACACGAATAGTTTTGAAAACGCTGATACACAAATCTTATATTTTTTACATCTAACTATGAGGGAATACTTATGCGAAGGTTATGTAGTTTTGGAATAATGGTTCTGTTTATTTTCTTTGGAACCGCCTATGGACAATCCCAGTTTGGTCAATACACCGGCGTTTTTCAAAATGATGTTACCGCAAAAGAGCAGGTTGCAAAGTTGGATTTCATCGTCTCCAAGCAAGAGACCAATAACCTACGCTTGATGGCGATTTTAAGTGTTTACTTTGGAGATTTCTCGAGTCAGGAATATGTCACTTATCATTTTGACAATGTAAATTATAATATCCTGACCGGTGCTTTGGTGTTTGATCAGCCTGATCAAGAAACGACCGTTGTTGTCGACAAGTTTTCTGGCGGCGTTCTTGACGGAAGACTCCGCTCTAATGTTGCCGGAAACATTGGTAAGTTAATTTTAAAAGCCGGTCCAACTGTGACTACAACGAGGCCTTTAGTTCAACCTCTCTGGGGCGAATACAAAGGCATGTGCAATGGATACAATACAACCATCCAAGTACAAACATCACGTTCGTCTGCCGACACGTCTCGCGTAGGAGATCCCTTCGGCACTTACGACATCACTGCTCAGCTAGCGCAAGACGATTTAGGATGCGGGGACGAAAGCTCGACGTGCGTTTGGCATACCTACTCGTCAGGAACGTACAACTTTTTTAAAGGCACTTTGAATTTATATGGGAATCCCAATGATCAAGAATGCAAAGTTACCGATACGGGTTTAGTCTGTAATGGCTGTGATCTGCGACGTGTTTCAAAAGAAGCGGCTGTTGGGAATGTTTTTTCACTGGCGACGACCGCTCCGTTTTGGCCTCCAACACCTGAACCTGCGCGAGATTCCCCTGCAGTTGGTGGTGACGTCGCGTCGATTCAAGGCGAATATAAAGGCTACATTCATCACGAGAGGCTGAATGTTTATCAACCCGCATCTTTCAATATTGTAACGTATCAACAGACCGGTGCAGACTCATCGAACCAGCTTCGTCTATCTGCAGTCGGCTCCATTTATTTTGGTGATCACGGCTCAGATGAATCCATTGCTTATAGATTTAACGAACGATCCTATCCTCTTCTCTCACCACAAATTGTTTTCGAACGGCTTGACGGCGACACTGATGCAATTGTTCAGGTTACAAAAATCGCTGGTGGGGAAATTACTGGAATTTGGTATTCAATGCTTTATGGACGGGTGGGAACGTTCACCATGAAAAAGGACGGCTTGCCGACATTGCCAGCCGGAGCCCAGCTGATGAAAAAAATTTCTGGACGATATGATAGCCGAGACTGGGATTTGACACTACGGGTGGCAAGAGAAAACACTCCGATCAATACACGTAATCCGTTCTTTCCGCTTAATTTTAAGGGCAATTTCTGGATGCACTCCGGTGCGACCGCTAGTCTACTAATTACTGGGGGAAGTTACGATTTTTATACAGGCAAATTTACACTATCCCTAGGACCAACTTCACTATTTGCTGGGACCAGGCCGTCAAACGATAAACTACTTTTGAATCGGCCTGCCCCTGGGATTGCTAGACCTTTGCAGCCACATTCTCCAAGTGTATTCAATCTCAGGAAAGAAACGTCAAAATGAGACATCTTATGCTGTCAATTCCTTGGTTACGCATAAATTTTCTGATTGCCTTATCGGCGACCATAGGCAGCCTGTATTTCAGTGAAATTATGAAGTTTCCGCCGTGTACGCTGTGTTGGTATCAGAGGATATGCATCTATCCGTTAGTTATCATTTTTGGTGCGGCGCTGTTGACTGAAGATCCAGGATATCGCAAGTATAGTGTGCCATTGCTATTTATTGGTCTTGTACTCGCGATTTATCATAACTTTCTGTACTACGGCATCATTGCTCAGGAACTGGTTCCTTGTACCGGAACGGTTTCTTGCTCGTCTAAGCAACTGGAGCTTTTTGGTTTCGTAACGATACCTTTGTTGGCGTTGATTGGTTTTGTCTCAATGTTGTCAGTAATGTTTTTTGAGTGCCGCAGCGAGCGGTCCAAGGAGGAATTGAAATGAAAAACAATTGGTTCGTATTTGGGGCTTTGGGAATCTCTACTGCTATTTTTGCTGTTTTCTTCTTTACGAGGAACAAGCAACCTATTCCTGCCGCTGTGCAAGTAAGTCAGTCAAGCGAGAGCCCAAAAGAAAGTAAATCGGACTTATCTGTGGCATTTATCCGTCCTCATAGTCCTACGTTTGGCAATGCCATGGCAAGAGTAACTGTCGTGGAATGGTTTGATCCGGAATGTGAAGCATGTCGTGCGATGCACCCTGCCGTTAAACGCATTATATCTGATTATGGGAATCGCGTACATTTTGTGATGCGCTACATGGCATACCATCAGGGATCAATGTTTGCAGCATCGGCTCTTGAAGAAGCACGCGAACTTGGAAAATTTGAGGACGCGTTAACTGTCTTGTTTGAGAAACAACCAGAATGGGGAGACCATCATCAACCGCGCCCTGACCTTATCCCAACATACCTTGTCAAACTTGGCATTCCGCTGGAAAAGCTAGATCGAGATAAGCTCATTGCCAAGCATGGAGATAAAGTTCGCCTGGATCAAGAGGATGGTAAGAAAGCTGGAGTTCAAGGTACGCCGTCGTTTTTTGTAAATGGAAAGCCGTTGCAAGAGCTAGGTGAGGCTCAGTTACGTGCTGCTATTGAACGAGAACTGGCGTCGGGGCAGTAGCGAAGAAGTAAGTATTTGGCTGCAATAGAATGTCAGAACTTTTGTTTGATCTATGGCAGCTTGCCATGGGGAAGCGTAAATCGGAACTCGGTGCCATTACTCTCTTGCGAATGGCACCAAATTTCCCCACCATGACCAGCCACAAATTTTTTCGCAATTGCCAACCCCAACCCTGTACCACTAGGCTTACCTTGCGTAAAGAATCGGTCAAACAAATTAGCAAGATCTTTTTGAGCAATTATTGGCCCCGAATTTCCGATACAGATCGTCAACCAACCTTCATTACAACTTGCACGAATCCAAATCTTATCTTCTAAATCGATGGCTTGTAGTGCATTTCGTAAAATATTGGTAATGACTCTGCGAATTTGCAATTCGTCAGCGAAGATTTCAAGCGATGGATCAATGTCAACGGTCGGACGACACTTCTTTTCTGTAAAGGATTGTTCTAAAAAAGATAGCCTATTCAGGATTAATTCTTTTAGACTGATTGTAGTCCGCTGCGGCACAAGTCTTCTTTCAAAATCCAATAAATCCTGAAGTAAATCTTGAACTTCTGCACTTAGTTTTTCAACCGTCTTGGCGGTTGTCAATGCCGCCTGCTGAATCTGCCAAGGCTCCTTAGCGCTTTGAATTGCCATAAGACCAATTTGCATTGTGTAAAGCGGCTTTCTAATATCGTGAGCGATCATTTGAGTGGTCTCTGCGGCCGCTTCCCAACGACTCATTTTCTGAACGCTGTCTACGAATGGTTGGAATATGCGTTTTCGAAATATCGAGGAGGCAATAACCCAGGATAAAATGACTAGAGATAATACAAAACCTAAGCTAACAAGTAATGAACTGAGTCCACCAAAGTGCCAGCCATCTCGCCAGTCAAGCTCGACATTCAGATCTCCAAGGAGATTATCACCAAATCGTAGCGGCATATGGGCAGTCTCCAATGTGTGACTGCTTTCCAAGGAGTTCCATTCTAACTCCTCCTGAATTCCGTCGGTCTTAGTCTTCACTTTGACGGGATTAAAATGCAATTTAACGCTCGTTCCGCGACTACTAAGAATCATCGCAAGCTGTTTTTCGTGAATAGAAATGTTGTCGAGGCCAAGGTAGATTTCCTCCGCGATTTTTGCCGAGTCCGCGTATAGAACGCTTTCTACGATTGATCTTTGATTGGAACGGTCTTTGACCTCTAGACGGTAAACTCGCCACGTGAGGATAATTGTGACAAGGGCTGCCGCCACGGTGATAAAACCAATTGGCAGAAGAAGCCAGAACCAATGAATTTTAGAAAGTCCCTTCATGGAGCCACTTCCGTTTCAAATCCCATCTTATCGCGGTCGATTTTGCGGATATGAAGTGACTTTTCAGGATCTTGCTTGCCACCAAAGTGGATTGAACCGGTTAGTCCAGAGTATGCAGACATAGTTCTGAGATTCTCAGCAATTTGCTTTTGCGTTGGGTTAGTTTGTCCAGATCTGCGAAGTGCCTTAGCTGCAATCATCATACTGTCGTAGCCGATTGCAGAAGATGCATTCAAACCAACCCCCACAGTCCGTTTAAATGAGTCGTCGACCTGTTTTAAGGACTTTTTTGCGAAATCCCCACTATAGTGGGAGACCCAGTAACCAGTTATGGAGGTATCCGGCCTGAAGACAATATCTTTGAAAGCTTTCGTCGCTCCCCAGCCATCGCCACCTAGAAAAGTGAATGTTCCACCCGAGCGAAGGACACTTTCATTGATGAACCTGGCGGCCGTTTGCTCGTATACTGGCAAGAATATCACGTCAGCTTTCGCAGTCGTTGCAAGATCAAGCTCATCTTTAAATGAGACGGCAGATGTTAGTATTTTTTTCTCTTGAACTACTCTGCCGCCACTTTGTTCAAATGCGGCACGAAATGCATGCGCCAGAGTTTGACTGTATAGCTCACCACCATCATAGAAAATGACAGCACTCGTCGCCTTGAGCTTATCTTTTGCAAACGTTGCAAGTCGTTGTCCTTGGAAACGGTCATCAAAACATGTTCGAAAGATATACTTTCTACCCTCGGTCACCTTTGGTGATGTTGCATAAGGAGTGATCATAACGCGACCCTCACGCTCTAAAAGTTCAGCCGCAATCACGGCCTTCGAACTGTCGATTTCGGCAATGACAATGTCCGGCGCATCTTTAATCACTTGAAGAATTGCTAAGCGAGTACCTTCGGCATCAGAGCTTGAATTGTATTTTTTTATTTCAACTTCAATATCTTTTGCCTCATTTAATTTGGTGGCAGCAGCCTCGATACCCTTTACGACGTCTAGTGCAGGCTCTCGCTTGCCACTGAGATCAAATACCAGTGCGATCTGAAAGACTCGTTTTTCAGATGGCCTAGGTTTGCTCTTTGCTAAGCGTGGATAAATAACTTCAAGGAGAGTAAACAAAATCAAGGTAGCTTTTGACACAACGCCTCCCGAAGTACATCGTGACAACGATACAGACGAAGCAATTTCTTTTCAAACCAACGCCGTTTGCCAGCGTGAGAAAGCCTGAAGCCATGATCAAAATCGAATGATTCAGCAACCGGAAGGCTTTGAAGAGTTTCAATATATGACTCGGGATGACCAAACTTCCTGGCGCTTGCTACTAATAGGTTTCGGTACCCAGGACTTGTCTTTAAATTTGATTTTGGGTGCTTCGCTTCATAAGCCCAAGCTTTAACTGGATGATTTCCAATTGGCGTTCTGACGGTTACTCTTCTTCGACGGTGAAAACCCATGGGAACCCATTCCAAAATATCGAGGAGTATGAGTTCTAGGGCTGTTACGTCGTGCAGCACACCACATATCTTAGAGTTTTCATTTTTCTGAATAGACGCGAAACCTTTGCCCGCCATTTCGCACGGTGACGAAATCGAGATGTCATAACCAGGAAGGACGATTTGAAATGAGTGCTTGGGGAAGATATTCTTTTGCCTGAGAAGATCTGGATCCATATTCGCACCGTATGCGAAGTAATACTGAGATCTTATTGCTAGGGGAATCCCTAGCCAGCGATTTGTCGATTGAAGAGAATACTTTGCCAAGCGTTGTAAAATTACAGTAATCATTTTAGTCTCCGGTTTTGTATGAGTTTAGATCTGATGCCTGCCACAGCGATGAGGCTAATTGGATAAAGGACCATCCAGCCAGATGATGAAAGGCCGCAGGTTAGTGCTGCGGTAAGTGCAAGGCCAAGAATTTTCTTTAATATGTTTTTGCTGTAGACGGTATAGGACGCGCTGCAAAGCAAATAAATGAACACAAAATTGCAACTTACGAGCTGCAAGCCTTTGTCGAGGAGCGACGGTTCAAAGAGCAGCAAACCTGACATAAAAGTAAGCAACCCGCCCAGTAACATCAATGCCCGCCTTGGTACGTTGTCTTTTGACAGAACATTAAAATAGGTCGGTAGATGTCCATCTGCAGAGGCTGCGTAGATCATT
>CAZUYQ010000001.1:42403-79874 GCA_964624705.1 uncultured Polynucleobacter sp. | reverse complement strand
CCCCATGACCAACTCACTAGATTGATCAGTACGGCAACTACGGCAAACAGGACCACTCCAGGCAGCAACACTGAAGTCTTTTGACCTGACTCTGCCAGTTGATATAGACCCAAAACGCCATTCACCTGGCTGTGTGGTATCAAAGAAGCCGTGTTAAAAGTGAGGCCAATATAAAGCAGTCCGCAGCAGAACAGCGAGATAATGATTGAGAGCACGAGGTCGCGTTTCGGGTTTTTGAATTCCCCGGCCATAAATGTCATGTTTTCAAAGCCTGCATAGGCCCAAAAAGAAACCACAGATGCTGTCAGAATTTTTTGGATGTCCCATGCAGGCTGAAAAGATTCAGGTGACGCGACAGACTGGCCTTGTCCCAAAAAGAAAAGACTACAACCCATAACAAATAGGAGACCTGCCACCGTCCGTTGGACTCTCGCACCGATTTTTAAACCAAAGGTATTGGCGGCGATAGATGCCACGATCAAAAATCCCGTCATGGCGGCTTCTGTGCCAATGCCTCCATTTATATAGCGACTCACGTAGCGACTTGCGATGATTGCTGCTGAGGGCATTCCTATGGCAACGGTTCCAAGAAGAAGAATTGGCAAGCCAGCGGCGACATGCTTTCCAAGGCCAAGTCGCAAAAACCCGGAGACCCCGTGCTCAGTCGGTACTGCTTTAATCATGTCAGAGAATAGAACAATGAGCGGCAGACAAAGCAGGGTTGTAAGGCACCAAGCGCCTAGAACGTCCGTCCCTGCTATTTTGTACGTCAGTGACGGTAGGAACAAAATTCCAGAGCCCATGATTGAGCCAATGCCCAGGGCTATCCCGTCCACCAATGTAAGTTGCCGCTTCAGTTTAGACACGACTAGTCACCAACAATGTGTAGGCATGATTCCAAAACTTCTTCCATTCTGATTTCATCGCCGCTTCACCACGTTTAATATCGTTTTCGTTCTCTGCATGCAGTGTTTTATTTCGTTCTGTACAATCGATATGATTTGCCTCGATTGTTTCATGAATAACAATGTACGGATGTGCGGTTAAATCGCCTCGTCCACATTTTTGCAAAATCTCGTTTAAGACATCCAATATGTCATATGCCACGGCTTCAAGCTCGAGAATCAACCCGGCATTAAACGCAGCGCTGCCTTCAAGCATTCTCATTTTAAGACGCTTTAGAAAATCGAATGTCTCTTGCTCAATTAATGCGCGGATAGGCTCGTGTCCTGTCGCTTTTGCAATGAGATCTTTTAGAAGTTCCGCATGTGATTGGCCATCCGAATCAAAACCCATTTCGGAGAATAAATTTGCTAGTATATTGGTTCGTTCTTCGTGAGACTCGGCCTTCATTGCGGCAATGGACAGGATTTCTGGAATTGCTGATGAAAAGGCGAACCACTGAGAAAAAAATCTTGCGGCATCGAGTTTATCGATTTTTAAACGTCGCGCGAGATACCGCTCGTATGCGAGGCCTTTGACTGGTGATGGCTCCAATTGCCTGAGAGTGGGCATTTGACATACGCTAAGAGAAAGAGACGCCATTTTTGTTTACTCCTTGTTAGTTTTTTAAAAAAATTAAGAACGCAATTCTATACCAAGATCGTTGATACGCCGCGTCAGCGTCGTTCGAGAAACTTGTAGCATCGCAGCTAGCGATGTGATGCTTTTTGAGCCAGTCAAATCCTTAAATTTGGCTTGGATAAAGGTCGCTTCGAAATGGCGTACAGCCTGGTCGAACGACAGATTGGAAGGGACAGATACTGAAAGCTTGGGCCCGCTCTGAGCTTGGGGTGCTTCATGTATATCAACGGCACCAATACTTGAAAGAATCCATCTCGGGATATCACCAATGCTCAAGGTATCAGTTGTTGAAAGAGCAACCATCGAGTGAATCACAGCATTTAATTGCCGGATGTTTTGTGGCCAGCAATAGGCTTCGAGAAAAGGCAGACAATCTGGTTTTAAAGTCACATACGGTCTACTAGACGTTTTGAGTGCCAACTCGATAATTGGCTTAATATCTTCAGTTCTTTCAGAAAGTGGAGGAATCTGAATATGGAGTCCATCGATCCGCGCTAGTAAGTCTTCGCGAAAACTTCCAGATTTGACCGCGGCGGAAAGATCTTCATTGGTCGCGGCAATCACTCGAACGGTTACTTTTTCAACTTCTGTGCTTCCGACGCGGCTGAATTCTCCACTTTGCAAGACTCTCAGTAACGCGTTTTGTGTCGCTAACGGTAAGTTCGCAATTTCGTCCAAAAAGATATCGCCACCATCAGCAGCTTTAAAAAATCCATTTCGGTCACGGTTCGCGCCGGTATATGAGCCTTTGGTTGCACCAAAAAGTTCACTTTCAATTAACGACTGTGAAATGGCGCCGCAGTTGACCACAACAAAGGGAATACCTTGGCTTTCGCGTGAAATGGACCTCGCAATGACTTCTTTGCCGACACCAGTTGGCCCAGTAATTAGTACGTTTTGTTTTGTCTTTCGTGCAATGGAAGCCAATGAGAATACTTGACGCATTTTTGGCGAGAGTGATGCTGCACCCTGACGCTCGGCATTTTGGAGTCCATCCTCAGCAGATTCGGTTCGGAATCTTCTTGTTGCAAGGGCATCTTTAATGCCGGAGATAATATCATTGGCATCGCGATTAAGACCCTTTACGACGTAGTTCTTTGCTCCGTCGGCTAATGCTTTTAGTTTTGTTTCAGCGTCGTCAATACTCGAAAGCATGATAATGTCAGCGTCAGGTTGCAGAACTCGGACATCTTTTATAAGACTGAGTCCTTCTCGACCACCCGGGGTAAAGGATATATCTAAAACTACTATGTCATATTGACTGTTTGTTGCTTGATTTAGGCACTGCTTTGGTGTTGTTGCCAGGTCCACTTTAAGATTTGGCTCGTCAGATAGTATGATCTGAATGCATGTTCCGAGTGCGATCGCCTCGTCGTCGGCAATTAAAATGCGTAGTTCTTTTTTCATGATCATATTCTCCCAATTCGCCAAAGCGGCGTAGGATGACCGTTGTGCAATGCCTGTGCCATGCGGACTCCAAGGTGCGGTGGAAAAACTTTTAGCCGAAAATATGGTGGGTTAGGAAGTTGACGCAGAGTTGTGCCGTCGTAAATGTACCGAATCCGGACAGCCTCCGGTTCACTTTTGGACAGTGAAACGACCAAAAATGCACTGATAAGGTATATCCGTAAACCGGCGAAGCAGTTGCTTAGTGAGTTGTCACTAGACAAAACGACGTACTGTCGACCGCAGATAAAAGCCCATGAAGGGCTAGGTTTTGAGACTTCTATATTTAATGATGCAAGCGGCGATAGTCACAACGAGGCTAAGGACACGCAATAAAACTGCATGGCAATTTTTACCCTCGATGCGAATAGTAATGGAAAAATTGAAATCATTTGTTTTTTGATTTGATGTAGGCATAACGGCCCTCCTCGCCCATTCGCCGTATGGCGTGGTGTGGGAGGACGTGTGGTGAAATCAAATCAATCCGCTTATATTTTAAGTACCGCAAAAAACGGAAATTTTTTCGAAATTAATGCGTGGTTCACTTTTGAACATCAAACGTCCAAAAATGAACCGGTAACTGACCGAAAATGGGCCAAACACAATAGCAATGATCTCCGATCTTCGTGTAAGCAGCTAAAATGACTGTCCTCAAAAAAATCATAAACTTTGGCACATGCATTGCTCTCTGTTCTGCCTCTCTTCAATAGTTGAAGAATAGAAACTCAACGACAGAAATTCTGTCAATTTACGGGAGCTGCTGAATATGCGGTCTAATTTGTTGTACCCATTGTGTGTCTCACTCATAGCATCTTGTTCGGGTTCGTCTGGCGGTGGTGGCGGAGGTGCACCCCCAGAGAAGCAAGGAAAAGATCAATCTCAAACGCCACCCGCAAATACCGAAATTCCTCAAGGTGAAGCCGAGGTTTTTTCCTTTAACGGTAGTACAGCTTTCGGCAATGATAGCGTTACCTGCAGCCAGAGTGGTTATGGATATGCATTGGACGAGAAATTAAACAAGATGGCTGTTTGCTGTGTTGTCCTGGATTCATCTACACCTATCGATGGTTCGGCAAAGTTTATCTCTCGTCAAGGCGATAAGATCGTTATCAAGCCTGAACGATGCGATGCAACAATTCTTGCTGGTTCGTTAGGAAATAGTGGCCTCACAGTTGATGTCGATTTATCCACCCAAAGATATCTGAGCATGTCACCTAACGCGGAATATTACATAACCGGCATGGCAAGTGGTAGAGGCCAGGTAAATTTCATTGGCAGCAAAGAATTAGATACCAAGATAGTGGGTCGTACACCACTTCAATTATATGGTAAGACGATGGTTTCAAATATCCACGCGCTCGGAACAAAAATTGAGTACGCTTTGCGAGATATCGCAGGGTTTAATGATCTCAATATGTCGAATGTAATCATCGAAGGTCACAATGAACTCAAAGGTGGCTTGGTTCTTTCAACTGGCCCGACAACAAGCAATGCCACATCTGGCATGACGATGAAATTTGACAATGTAAAAGTGGTTGCAGAGGCCGAGAATCCTGTGTTGCTAAAGAACTATCCATTCGATACCACAGGCATCGAAATCGTCGCTGGAAGTAAGTACGCTCCACATATTGGACTTCAAGGTGCATATTCCGATACGACAGGAATGATCGTTGAAAAGCGTTATCCCATTATTCCAAGTATCGAGTTGAATAGTGGAAGTAAGCTTAGCGTTGGGCCCGGTGTAAAACTGAAGCTACCTTCTGGTAAAACGGGTTTTTATAGCATGGCCTCAAATGCTAATCCTGCAATAATAAATCTCGCAGGAAGTAAAGACGAACGTATTGCTGTGACCAGTGTTCAAGACGATTCCATTGGTGGAGATACGAACGGCGATGGAGCGGCAACCACCGGCGATCTATTTGACTTCAATCGCGACGGCCATTCCTACAATATTTCGATTCATTATGCCGATCTATACGGCGCGTATTTAGAGGCCAACTCAGCCGGTGGTTCAACCATTACTTTGGGAGATGTTACGTTGCGCGCATCTCAAAGCAATTCCTATCACGATAACCCACTTACGTTCTATTGGGTTGGTTTCAATTACTTTCACACCATTCTAACTCTCGATGGTCCGGTCGAAGCATGGCAGCCAGTCGAGACCTTCACAAAAAAAGGCAACAAAAGCATGAAATCGGTCATCGCTATTGGCGCCGATATCGACGGGTATCTCGGTTCAAATGGACAGTATACTGTCAAAGGAATTGAGAATCTTGTTGTTCACAACACCAGTACATCACCTAGCAAGATGGATCAAGATATACGGGTCTTTGGTACCCATGTGAATGGCTGCAGCACCGTTATGACCATCGATAGTCAGGTCACACCAGACACAAAAAAGTGGACCTATTATGTCGATTCTAAAAACGAACTGATTCAGTGTCAGTAACGAAGCATCATTAGAAACAGGCAGCGAACATAACCCTGCCTGTGGATATGACGCATCTGCTGCCTTATGTGGACAGCAAAGCTGCCCACATTTGTCTGGGAAACGCCTTCGGCCTTTCCCCAGCTGCTTGGGTAACGCTCCGCGTAACCCACATACCCACAGGCACCATCATTGTTCTTAAAATCAAAACAACTTTGTAAATCAGCGCTCACCTAAAAACACAAATGCTTTGGTAGTCGCGATCAAGTTTCCAGTTAGCCGTCTTCAAATTTGGACGCCTTTTTTTCATACATCTCAAGAAGCTTAAGTGATGGTCCCGACATTTTTGCATCACCACTTTCCCAGCGGCTTACCGTTCCAGGACCTACTCCAAATCGTCTTGCAAGTTCACTCATGGACCAGCCCATGGATTCCCGCAGCACCTTGAGGCGTTCCGGAATTTCCTTTTGATCACTTGAATCACTTGTCTTGGGAGCCACAGAACCACCTAAAATTGCAGGATTATTCATAGGGTAACAAATTGCCCTGTTAGCGCATATATTTGTTGTTCTATGCAATAAAACATTGTATAGAACAAGTGATGTGCTATTTGATGGACGAATGCGTAACTGAGGCCAGGAGATAAAGAATGTGTGGGTTATATGCTCGGACAAGGCAAACGGAATCAAACCATGAATTGGTCGGATCTCTTTGGGAAATTCAATCGAGTTTGTTCGGGCTTTCAGAGCTTTTTAAGAATCAGAGCCCAGACGCTTTATTCTCCGTCAACGGTGCGCATGGCATCGGCATCATCTTAGGCGATTTGTCAGGCAAGTTATCGCGTGTTGTCGATTTCATCGAACAATCGAGGGAGAATAAGTGATGACACCGTTAGGCAAGAAAAACAAAGTCCTGCTAATCGATGATTGCGACAATATGCTTGCTGTTGTGTCTAGTTTGCTTGCAATACGCCTGGATGCTGAAATATTAACGGCGTCTAATGCACGCGATGGTGTTGCTATGGTACTGGCGAATCCAGATATTATGCTGGTGATTTGTGATTATATGATGCCTGGTGAATCGGGCGCATGGGTATGCAAAAACCTTCAGGAACTAAAAATCAATGTCCCGTTTATCCTTTATTCGAGCATGGGTCTAGGTATCGTAAAGGAATTTCGGGAACTCAATGTTACGGCTATAGTCGACAAGTCAGATTACCTGTACTTGCAAAACATGGCGGAAGAAGTAATCATGCGAAGATAATCGATCCGGGCGGCGTCCGGCGCGGAACCCAGAGTCAATCAAGTTGGATGATTTCTTATCTCTTGCAACGCCGTAGAAGACCTCTAATTTATTTACTGCAGTATTGCTCAGCCCAAATACTAATTGTAGATGGAATCGGAAGCTGTCATAAAATTTGATTGGTATTATGCTACAGATGTTTTTCCACTGTATATATTGCACGTAAGCAGATCAATAAAGTAAGGATTTTGACGATGAGTCGCCATCGACATAGGTACAAGCAATTTGACAGAGGATTCAATTCCGATTTGGACTCTCAGAACGCACTTTTACGAGATATCATTTATCATAGCGAACTTTGGAATATTCTCACCAAAGGGAATGACATTAACTTGCCACGATGGCATCTCGGCGCCGGATGCATTGCTCAAACGATCTGGAATTATCTTTCCGGATTTCCACTTCTTAACAATATTGAAGACGCAGATATTGCTTATTTTGATCCCGATGATCTCTCAGCAGAGAGTGAGAAAAAACACGAGGATCGCGTTCGTGAAATGTTTGCCGGATTTCCTTTGAAGTTTAATGTTAAAAATCAAGCACGGGTGCATCAATGGTACCCTAAGCGTTTTGGGTATGAGATTGCTCCGTATCATTCGATAGAAGATGCGATAAATACCTGGCCTACGACTGCGACTAGTATTGGTATCCATTACTCAAAAGCAGGATTTACAATTTATGCACCCTATGGCTTAAACGATCTCTTTGGAATGATCGTAAGACCAAACAAAATGCAGATCATAAAAGAGATTTATGAACAAAAGGTGCGGCGTTGGCAGTTGCACTGGCCACGTCTCAAAATTATCGATTGGGATATGGGAAAATGGACAGATTAGAATCGGCGAATTTGCTAGGTGTAGTTTAACCAGAAGAACACATGGCGCGAAGTTGACCCAAGTCAGTTCTTAGATCAAAAACAAGGTAAGTTTCTTGAGAAGTTGCTACTTGAGGTAGAAGGGGTAGCTAACGTCCGCTGTACTTTTTCCGTTGTCAGGCTTGGGCAATTGCCAAGCCTTTGCAGCGCCGATGATACATTTACGCGTACCGATCTCATCGACCTCATCAAGGTCAACAGATGCAGCGCTAACCCGACCTTGTTTTGTAACACGCAGCTTTAATATGAATGGTCGTGGAACCGGCGAACAGCAGTCTGAAAACTTCTCATAGCATTCTTGGAGCTGTACCGAATATGATTTAACGGCGTCAAACAACTGAGTCGTGGATGATGTGGCTATTGTATCCTTATTGGCACCTGTTTTCTTAGGGTGAAACACAACGGAAGCCTGCGAAGGATGCTCTCCAAGACCTCGAATTTCATAGGGGTGCTTATTGTCCACGGGTTTGAATGGTACATTGCGGTATTTTGGATCCATTTTTTCTGAGATCTTCCACATACCCTTGCCAAGATTATTTAAATCGACGCCCTGCGTCCTTCTTTGCCGGGAACGACGCTCCACGGTGACCATTGTAAATACAATCACACAAACGATCGTGATCGCAATGCCCAGGTAGCGTAAATTTTGATGGGAAATTCTCACATTTATGATTATGACGGCGACTAGAGTCGTTTGCAAGGCGTTAGGAAAAGCAAAGCCTTAAAACCCGCGAACCATGGAAATTTCACTTCGCTCAATTCATAGGCACTCGGTATTGCGAAACGAAGATCACTCACTTTGCGAAAGCCACTCGGCACCGACTGATCCACTTGCCCGTGCAAATCGTCCGTCATGCAAGGCAAGTGATCTTTAAGTTTTCAAAACATCATTTTACGGACCTCAAACGCGTCTTAGAAAAAATTACATAATTGCATTTTGATACGTCCACTGAGCAGTGACTTGTCTATGAACAATCAAACACTATGAATGGATAGACCAACTCGAAGCTTCACAAATTTCGACTAATTTACAA
Organism: uncultured Polynucleobacter sp.; assembly: GCA_964624705.1. Lineage (GTDB taxonomy): Bacteria > Bdellovibrionota_B > Oligoflexia > Oligoflexales > RGVZ01 > CAMDKS01. The sequence goes on along the minus strand of CAZUYQ010000001.1, from coordinate 71,206 downwards.
CCATCCTCGAAAATCTTCGCCAGCCATGGGTTTGGCGGTTTTGAAATGCCAAGAAACTGGTAGGTTTTCTGGTAGGGTTTGGTAGGGGAAATCCGAAATTTGCAGAAATACAGCGAAAGATTTAAACAGTAATCCGAAGGCTTGGTTAATGATTTCAAGGCATTAAAAAACCTCAGCTTTTGGCAAGCTGAGGTTTTTTAGTACTGAATGATTGGAGCGGGTGAAGAGACTCGAACTCTCGACCTTCGCGATGGCAACGCGACGCTCTAGCCAACTGAGCTACACCCGCGGTCGATTCCCTATTTGGGAGACTTGGTTTGTAGGCGAATTGCTTAAATGCGTCAAGCAAATTCAAGGAATTGGCAGAAATTTACCAAAGCTTGTGCAAATGGCTAACTTTACAGACCTTAAATAGGCAATCGCTGCCTACTCCGTAACCACATGCGTCGAGCTAAACTAGATAGATAGTGGGTGCGCAGGGAGTTCAGATACCCCAGCAGGAGAAACCAAATATGAATTGGATCGATCTCATTCGTTACAGCGCTGATAGCGCGTTGCGGTCGGTTATGGGCATGCGTCCGCGATTTTGGTTGCGCCGTGCAGCGCGCAGTCGCGATCTCAATCCGGCGAAGTCCAAATCCGCCTCTTCTTCTTCTTCTGCCTATCAAAGAACGCGAGAAAAACCTGAGCTTGTTCACGATCGTCCTGCTCGTCTCGAAGATCGTTATGGAGTGCTAGAAGACAAAAAACAGTTAGATGTCATATTTGCAAACTTTCGAGAGAAGCTTTTTGAAGATGCCGAAGCACTTAGTGCGGCAGCACGAAGAGGTCAGGGCGGAAAGACAATTTTTAGAGAAGCTGGGAAAACTTCTGATGGTAGAGCTTATATCTTTTTTAAACCTCTCAGTGACTATGGCTGGTTGATTGAGCGCAGTGGGGCGGGTTGGCGTATTAGCCGTGCTGAGAAAATTATTAGTCAGCAAATGTTTTTAAGAAGTAACTCTGACCCCTGGGATGTAGCAGTTCTTTTTTCCGACCCGAAGCATTCTGGTACAATCCGTGTAAATAGTCAGCGTTTTGGGCAAACATTAATGTCGATGGCAGTTTATGAACAAAGGATGAGAGAATCGTTTGAGGTAGAACTCCTCGGCTCACTTATCTGATCCTTAAACATGGAAAGAAATTTTGGATGCTGTTTCGTTCTGTAATGAAAATTTTGACATGCACGTTTCTATTTGGAATAGGCAGCACTACCTATGCAGGTGCTTTAGTTTCGATAGGTCCAAATTGGAATAATTTTGTCTTTGAACCTCTCGATCAGGAACAGACCCCCAACTATTATGGCTATGGCGCTAGAGCATCTTTTGGTTACTCGATTCAGCGCGTTTGGGATGTTGCGCTCTACGGTCACTATGCCCCTGGACGTTTAGACTCTGCTTCGGCGACAAAAGAAGACGCCAGGTTCTATCACGTCGGCGGCGAGACGGCTTTACGCATTGCCAAGGCTGTATATATTGGCTTTCGCGGTGGGCCGGCCTACTACCGACTTGTGAACCAACTGGAAACTACCGAGGTGTCCGGTAAGTGGAGTGGATACATGGCGCAGGGGTCACTGGGACTGATCCTGCCCACAACCAAGGCAACCAGTTGGCAAACCACGCTTGACATAGGGCAGGCGACGCTGCGTCCTTCCGATGATCCATCAGCCAAGCCAAGAACATTAAGTCAGATTAGTCTGACGCTCGCATTTGTGTATAATGGTTATCAATCGACGGCGGTTGATACTGCTATTTTTAACAATTGGATTCGAAATTTATCCGATTAAATTTTTTGGATTTTTAAACACAGGTGGAAACAATGGAAGCACAACAAGGGTTCGATCTCGTACACAAATTGCTTGGTATCACAATGCTTGGAACAGAGTGGGTTCTGTGGTTGCTCATTGTGCTGAGTATTGTCTCCTTGGCGGTTATCATCGAGCGCGCTCTGTTTTTCTATAAGATGCGCCTTGATATGGCTGTATTTGCTGAGTCAGTAACTACAGCACTTGAAGCAAATGATTGGGATAAAATTCAAACACTATGTGAATCAAGTCCATCGCTCGCCGCACAGACCATTCTCCGGGGTATTGCTGCAAGAGGACGCGGCGCTCATGCGATGGAAGAAAGTATGAATGGCTATATGATCGGTCATCGTCAGAAATTAGACCAAGGCCTGATGATTTTAGGAACGCTTGGTAACAACGCGCCGTTTATTGGCCTCTTCGGTACCGTTTTGGGTATTATTATCGCGTTCCGCGAACTGGCATTAAATCCACAAGGTGGAGCCAGCGTGGTCATGCGCGGTATTTCTGAGGCATTGATTGCGACTGCGGTGGGTCTAATCGTTGCGATACCAGCAGTGATAGCCTACAACTTTTTCCAACGTATCGTGAAACGTCATGTAAGTAATGCAGAAGCAGTGAGCAAACTCTTGCTCTCGCATAAGGGGTAATTTATGGCAGGCGGTATTAGCGATCAAGACGATGGCGAGATCACTGGTATTAACGTCACACCTTTAGTGGACGTGATGCTTGTGTTGCTGATTGTTTTTATGGTGACCTCAACCTATATCGTGCAGCAGAGTATTCAAGTCCAGTTGCCAAAGGCAGATACTGGTGAGACGACGGCCAAGACCAAGAACTTAGCTTTTGTCATGGATAAATCGGGAAATCTTTTTATGGATGGTAAACCCACGACCATTGCAAATTTACCCGCGCAAATTCAGGCAATCAAGGCAGAGAACCCGCAGGCACAACTGCAGGCCCTTGTTGCCGCTGATAAAGAAACCCAACACGGTTATGTGATTCAACTTATTGATACTGTGCGCAAGCTTGGTATCACTGATCTTGCAATCAATGTTGAGAGTACAAAGGGACTTTAAGCGAGAAGCTATACTAGTTTGGATAAAGTTCGAGAAGACTGTCTGAATTTAGAAGAAGCATCTTATTGTTACAGTTCGTTTTAAATAGATCGGCGTGTTTTTTTGCCAACGCGCTGCAAGCCATACGAGCATCTTTGACTCGAAACACAGAACTTACAGATTCATTTAGTGTACTAACAAGTGGGGCATCCCCAGCTTGTGAATTTGGCGAAAATAAGCCCCAAATTGTTTGGTCGTCCGCAAGAGCCTTGTTCTCGGCGGGCCAACATTGGCAATATGATAAAGCATTGAGGCAAGTTTTAGTTGCTCCTAACTGACCTTGCCCGACTGCCCAATCATAGCCATATGCACCGACACATTCCTGCGAAGGCTGGGTTTTAGATATGACTCCACCGTTTTTTCCACCCTGCCGAAAGATATATTCATTCAATAAGCTCTCATTAGAAACAAAGAAAGTGGGGCGCTGTTTCGTGCCGCTCCAGTACCCATTTGTTGAGGAAACCGCGTCATTGATCCAGTCGCCTAAGGTCGATTCTTGATTGGACGCTTCAAATTTTCTGAATGATTTCTCAAAATAATAAGAGAATTTACCTCCTCGACCCCATTTCAGACCGATATCATAAGATTTGTTTAGCTTATCGGCGGAAGCAATAATAATTACTTCTTTAGCAACTGCTAAACCATCTTTGTCTTTCGACAACGCATTTGCAAGTCTTGCGGCCTGATTTTCCGGGCCAACTGTGCCAATGATAGTAGTTCGCTCTTGGAGAGCTTGAGCCTGGCCTTCTGCTAAAGCTCCGCTGTAACAGGAATCGCTGATCACAACAATTCGCTGAAGTGGTTTAAATTTTGTTGCACCGCTTTGATCTTTAGTAGTCCTTACTTCGCGGATAATCCTGTAAAAGTCTCTTAAGCCAATACTATCTGGACCAAGATCCCAATCTCCGGATCCGGCAAGACCATGGCCTGTATAAACTAAAACCAAAGTTCCATTTTCATCAATATGGGATACAGCTTCGCGAAGTTTGTTAAAAACAGCATCGATGTTAGCTGGGTCATATAGGGAATATACTTTAAAATGGCTAAATCGCGAGCTGTTAAAAAGACTGGTGTATTTATCAACGTCCGATTTCACGCCATACAAAAACGTAGATTCTTCCTCGTTTGTTTCTCCTTTACTTGAGGAAACACCAGGTACTCCTAAGATAAAAACCGAATTACGAGCGCCGGTTTGTGCGACAATACTCTTGTTGTTTGATTCTAGTTTAGCGGTAGATTTGCATGAATATGCCGAAAAAATTATTAGAACAGAAATCAAATAATTCATCTTCAAACCCACCATTTGGTACGTGTTAGAAAAATATCAAAAAAATGATCAATGTATAAATTGTGTCTCAGGGACCTTGACGTGTCAATCAAAGACAAGATTGACTTTAGCCAGCTCGCTTCACTGCGGGTGCGGCATGGGCCGTGGCAGCCAGAGTTTGGGGTGAATTATTTGTAGGACTACTAGTATGATACATCCGCGAAATACTCTGCTGCTGTTGCTGCAATACTTGGGTCACCGCGGCGGAGGCCTGTTGTTCGGCAATCCTTCGTTTCATCTCATCGACCGCTAGAAGCTCTTTGTGACCGAAATTTATTTTCAGTCTGATAACCTCCTCCTCTTTGACACTGATGCGAGCCATATCGGTAGGCGAAATCATTTGGGAAGGATCTCGACCATTTTGCTGAAGAAGAAGTTTATGAATCAATGCCTTGTCGACGTCGGTCTTGTGGTGAACGTGTTGCATAAGCAGTTTAAAATCATCCATCGTTTCAATCTTGAGGTGCTTAAATACTTTTTCCATATGGAAGCGTTTTAGCCAACCTCTTAAAATCGACATGCGTTGATTATTGCTTTCGTTCTCGATCGCATGAATATCGGCACGTTTTTGAGCCGAGGCTTCCCATTCGTCGCGGTGTCTTAGCTTTCTCGTTTCACCATCCTTCATAGCATGTCGGTAGGCGATCATCATCAATTCGCGGTCCAGGACGGTTAACTCGGAAATAAATTTATAACTGCGTTCAAGGCTAGCATCCTTGCCCAGTTCGGGATTCTTAATGGGCATTTCTCTCTTGAGTGGGAAGCGGTTTTCTAAAGGAATAAGTAAGGATCCGGGTTCAGTGTATTTATTGCTCGCCGCAAAGTCTGTGGAGGTTGTGACTTTTGTGAGATCGGGTTGCGGTAAGAGATGAAATATTTTCATCGACTCTCCTTAGGATGCACGCTTGAGTTTGTGAATAAAGGCTGCGCTCAAGAAATTCACAATTAGTTGCTCCAGGCGGCCTGCACGAATTGGTTTAGAAATAAATTCGTCCATGCCAGCGTCGAAGCATTTTTTTCGATCTTCCTCAAATCCATTTGCTGTCATTGCAACGATCCAAGTCTGGCTATTTGGTCCTGGTTGCTTGCGAATTGCGGCAGTAGCATCAATACCGCTTAAAATCGGCATTTGCAGGTCCATTAAAATCAAGTCATAGGGTTTTTCAGATGCTTTAGTAACAACGTCCAGACCATCATTTGCAAATTCTGGAGGGACGCCGATGGCTTCCAAAAATTTCTGAATCACTTTTTGATTGGTGGCATTGGCTTCGGCCACGAGCACGCGCAGCTCAGAGGGATGGCGAACTCTGTTCATTTTTGCTTTGGGTATTTCGGCAGGTGCGTCAAAATAAAATGAAAAGGTCGACCCAACGCCGGGTAGACTTTCCAATCTAATGTCGCCCCCCATTAGTTTTGCTAACTGTTTTGAGATTGCTAGCCCGAGACCGTGGCCACCAAAGTTCTTGGTGGTACTGGTTTCGGCCTGAGTAAATGGGCGAAAGAGCTTCTTGATATTTGCTGGCGAAATGCCAATGCCGGTGTCCGAGACAGCAAGGTTAATCCGCTTCAAAGACGAATGACTTGCCGGTGCACACCGGACCATGAGTTTCACTTCACCCGTATTGGTAAATTTGATGGCATTGTTCAGAAAATTAAGAATAATTTGTTGGATTCGTAAACTATCACCGCAGACGACTTCGGGGACGTCTGCAGCGATGTAAAAGCTCAACTTCAGATTCTTTTTCTGAGCTTGAAGGCGGACCATATCAAGCGCATGCGCTAGCGTATCCCTTAGATTGAATTCAGCTTGCTCGATTGTGATATGACCAGATTCTATTTTCGAAAAATGGAGAAGATCATTGATCAGAGTCATGAGCGTTTTACCGCTATGAAGAATATCGTAAACAGTTTCATTTTGTTCGCTGGTTAATTCTGATTTATGAAGTGACTGCGCCATGCCAAGAATGCCGTTTAATGGCGTGCGCAATTCGTGGCAGACATTTGCGAGAAAAATTTGAGCGCGGTGGTGAGCGCTATTCTTTTCGTTTGATGCGGATATTTTCTTTCGACCTTCCCGTCGTCGCGATTTCAGCGACAGGAGTCTAAGGTTCCGGTTCTTTAGTTTTTTCTCATTCCTGATCATGAAATAAACCTCTAGTGGCCACCCCCGCAGTCTTTCGTTGGGGCCTTGAGGCTTTATCGACCAAATTTGTGGTTTATTAAAAGAAATGTTAAAAAACGATAAAATTATTATTTAAAGTTAGTAATATCAATACTTTAATGTCTTAGGTGAACTTGGTCTGTTAATAGAGTAGGATGGAAGGCTTGTAAATCTAGGAAAGGGCTTTTATGACGCCAGGTTCTGACAGCACGCATATTGAGCGCATGACAGCTGAGACTAGCCGTATGTGGTTAGAAGAAAAGACTTTTCGTCTGCAGCCAGAAATATACAAAGCTGCAAATCCAGATTGGCCAGGAGCAGTAGGTTTAGAGATCGAAATGCTACCGCTTTTCTTGCAAGGCGATAAGCGTCCTAGGTCCGTTCCATTGCAGGGTGACAAAGATTGTTTGGCAGCTTGGCTGCGGGATCTTGCCCGGGACCGCGGCTGGAGTACCAAGACGACTCACGATCATGGTCAAGAATTTCTACTCAATATTTTTCCTGACCGTGATGACAATTTAAGTTTCGAACCAGGTGGACAACTTGAATTTAGTTCGCGGCCGTATGCCTGTTTATCGCAGGCAACAGCGCGAACCATTGAGATTCAAGGAATCTTAGATAAGGAACTTGCGCGCCGCGGCAATGTAACGTTGACTCAAGTCGGTTTAAATCCCTGGCATAGTGTCGACGAGATTGGGCTACAGATGCAGAAGTCTCGTTATCTTGCGATGAATGAATTCTTCTCTGGAATTAGTCCTTACGGCCCCCGAATGATGCGTCAAACTTGTACTGTGCAAGTAAATCTCGATTTTGGTCGCGATCAAACCACGATGGCAAAACGTTATCTTGCGAGCCTCTTGCTCGCGCCTTTTTCAGGAGCAGTATTTAATTACAGCGCCTTTTCTTCGCAGGCGCCGGTCGGTATGACGGGACTTCGAAGCAAGGTTTGGCGTCATATGGACCCCAGCCGGACGGGTGTTCCCTCACTAAAACATTTGAGTCATTCTTTAACCAAGACCGCTTGTGTCGAAACATACTTTGAATTTTTGATGGCTGCACGTGTGGTGTTTGTGACCGGTATGAACTACCGCGTGATGCATAAACCAACCACCTGGCGTCAATGGGTGGAAGAGGGAATCGATGGCGTTCGGCCGACTTCTGACGACTTTGAAACTCATTTAAGCCTGCTGTTTCCTGAAGTACGGGCCCGCGGTTTCCTGGAGTTACGGTCGGTGGACTGTCAGTCGCGTGTTTGGCAGTTTGTGCCTTCTGCTTGGTGGACTGGTCTTTTATACGACGCGAAGGCATGCGATGAAGTGATCGACATGTTGCTACCATTTGAATCACGTATGACTGAACTACTAGATGCTGCACCTTATGGTCTCGAACATCCCGTATTACGAGAGTATGCGCAGAAATTGATCAAACTTGCTTCAGAGGGCCTAAGTCGCTTGCCTAGTTGTTATTTTGGCGAGGGAGCGTTACAAACTTTAGATAGTTTTGCGGAGCGTTTTACTTTGAAGGGGCGTGTGCCGTCCCATGATCTACTGGATGAGTTTGAGCGCCAGGGTGCATTGACCTATCAGTGTTTTGAGCGTGTCGAGGCCACTTGGCGAGACTTAGTATCTAAAGCAAGAACCTAGAATATTTTGAGGAAATTTTAATGATGAATGATATTTCTGTCCCGCGCGATGCTCGAGATCAATATGACCTAGGAGATGAAGATTCGCCGGGTGCGTCAGCCGCCGCGTTCTCGAGTGATATGAAATCAGACGAACAGCTGGAGCAGTATATTTCTAATATTGCGACGAGTGTTCGCGACTCGATGAATCAAAGTATTGATTCATTAACGCCGTGGTTCTTTAACAATATGCCAAAGATTTATTACCAGACCACGCCGCGTGCCGAGAAAGTTCAGCACCTTCAGGCTCTGATGACCAATCATTTGTTCGATACAAAGCAAATGGTAACCCTGTGGGCGGCCGACCGTTCGAAGGTGACTTATATTGGTCCTGGTGGGGATCAAGATGTCTTGCATGAGATGACTGCAAAACTCACTGCCTTTCCGATGAAGATGGGATCTATTTATTTAAGCCGTGATATTCGCCTCTTTGTCGCAAGTTTCAACCGTGCAGACTATGTCGCGCTTGATCAAGAAAATTCTCGCATTACCGAAAAAGTACGTCTTGCTCGCGAGTTGATACTTCAGGAATTCCCAGACGAAGCGAATGAAATTCAGCATTATGTCGATCACCTAGATAATGATTTCGTGATGTATGCGACGCCTGCACGGATTCAGCTGACCTACCGCATGATGCGCTATATGAAATCACATGAAGGTGCACATACCTTCTTTGAGCCAGTCGTGGATCGTCCCACTGCTCGTATCACTCTCGGTATTAAAAATGCATCGGCTGGCGAGGTTCTTGAACAAACCGCCAATCTCTTAAGCCGCTATGGCGTAGCACTTGCACGTTGTTTCACCGTTACATTTAGTAAGGGTTATGAGAGTCCCATTTCCATTATTCACTTTCATATAGCCTCGCTCACTGGCGAGAAAATTAATACAAACTCCGTACCGATGATTAAGCTCAACAAAGCTTTACGGACGATGGGTTGGGTCGATACCGATGAGTTTTCTGGTTTCTTAGCCCCACATCATGCTTTCTCACTGAATGCCGTGAATCTTGTGCGGTCCTGGTCAACGTGGATTCACGTGATGCTAGGTAAAGAAAATGCCTATTATTATAGTCATTATAAAATTCGTTCGACCTTCTTTAAATATGCAGACATCACTCGTGAACTTGTGGCTATTTTCCGGGTGAAATTTGATCCGATGGAAGCCAGTGCTCGTGCCGCTGGCACGTTTGATAAGTCGGTACAAGCGGTGACTGAAAAAGTCGACCGCATTACTGACGAAATTGAAAAGAATATTTTACAGACCGTAATGCATTTTATTGAGAACACCCAGAAGACAAATTACTTCTCACAAGTAAAAACTGGTCTCGCATTCCGTCTCAATCCAAATATTCTCGACAAACAATTCTACCCAGAAAAACCATTCTGTATTTTCTTCATCGTCGGCCGCAATTACCGCATGTTCCACACCCGCTGGAAGGATATTGCGCGCGGTGGTCTGCGGGTTGTTATGCCGCGAAATCCTACGGATTATGAAGTCGCACTTGCGGGACTTTATGACGAAGTCTACGGCTTATCGCATGCTCAGCAGATGAAGAATAAAGATATTCCCGAGGGTGGGGCGAAGGGCGTGTTGCTACTGAAGCCATCCGGTGACCGGATTGCCGCAGTGCGCGGCGGTGTGAATGCGCTTTTAGATCTTCTTGTAAGAGATGATGAGAGTCACGATGCAAGCCAAGAAAAACTCATCTCCTACTACGAAAAAGATGACATCATCTACCTTGGGCCTGATGAGAACATCACCAATGATTTGATTGAGTGGATTCCGGCTCAAGCCGCTCGCCGCGGTTATCCCTATGCCGCAGCCTTTATGTCGTCTAAGCCTGGCGCAGGTATCAACCACAAAGAATACGGCGTGACCTCGGAAGGTATTAACGTCTTCGTCGAAAACATGCTGCGTTTTATCAATATTGATCCACATAAGCAGCGTTTTACCGTGAAGATGACCGGTGGACCAGACGGCGATGTTGCTGGCAATGAGCTGAAAATTCTTCACCGTGAATATGGCGAGAATGCACGCGTTGTGGCGATTGGTGATGGTACCGGTGCGGCGTATGATCCGGACGGACTTAACTGGCAAGAACTTCTCAGACTGTTTAAGGCAAGTCGGGGTATTGCGGACTTTGGTGCCTCGCATCTGAGTGGCAAGGGTGCTTTTGTGATCAAGGCGGATACGCCAGATAATATGAAGATTCGTAACGAACTCCATGCAACCATTCCAGCAGATATTTTAATTCCCGGTGGTGGTCGACCCTATTCGGTGAACGATAAGACTTGGGATTTGTTTATCCGCGATGGCAAACCAACCGTACGAGCCATTGTTGAAGGTGCAAATATTTTCTTTACCGATATGGCAAGGAAAAAATTGCAGGAGAACGGTATCCTTATGATTAAGGACAGTTCCGCGAACAAGACCGGGGTTATATGCTCCAGTTATGAGATTATTGCGTCACTGACCTTAACGGAGCGTGAGTTCCTTGAGCTCAAAACGATTTATGTTCAACAGGTCATTGATATCCTGCGAGTCAAAGCAGATAACGAAGCGAAGTTATTGTTCCGCGAATATATTCGATCTGGCGGTAAACGAACGCTTGTGGAGCTGTCGAAAGATATCTCGCGTGAAATCAACGAAGTCACCGATGTCCTGTTGGATGAACTAACGGGTCACGAAAAAGAAATCGAAACAGATGCCTTCTATCAGGACTTAGTGCTTCTGCACTGCCCGCCGATTTTGGTGGAGAAGTATCGCGGACGCATTTTGGAAAAACTGCCTACTGCCCATAAAATTGCAATTTTATCGGCATATATGGCGTCGAATATTGTCTACCGCGAGGGCTTGGGCTGGCTGGACCGCATCCCTTCAGATCAAAGGTTCCATGTTTGCTTGTCTTATATGAAGAATGACAATTTACGCGGCGAGCTGATGACATCGGTGGAGCAATCGAGTCTGCCAAACAAGGATAAGATCTTGGCGATTCTCCGTCGCAGTGCGACACGTGACTTAACTATTTTGGGTTTAGAGCAACGTACATAAGATTATTTGAGGGCGGCGTATTTCTTACAATCGCCGCCGTTATCTTGGTCATGGGTCTTTTCGGCGAGAGTTTTCAGAGTGGAAGCGTCTTTTGCAGGGAGGGGACATAGCGTGCGGAACTTGGGGCAAGGAGACTTCCAGGTGAGCTGATGGAATATTTTCCTTGGTGAACCGTCTGGATCATCGGTGAATGAAACCTCAAAAATGAGTTTGACATCCGATTCGATGCTTTTAAATGTTTGAAGTGATTTTTTGGCCGTTTTTTTCGCGATGATAGCGGCATCGTTTTGGCTTGTAATTTGATCATGATAGAGTTTTATTTGAGCAATTAATTGATCCCGGCGCTCGATCAGGGCTGGGTCGTAATTTTCATTTTTCATCTTCTTTTCAAGCTTGGCTAATTCTAAGTTATTGAGACTTTGCTGCGGAGTGAGTCTTTTAAGGGTCTTTTCGGCTAATTTTTCGGCGTCTATAGCCCGCATATTCTCGTTATATGAGTCCGCAAATGCACCGGAAATAAACTTTCGGCATCTTTCACGAAAATTTTCGCCGTACGGGTTTTCACTAGTTTGGGCGTGAACCTGAGCGTATGATAGTACCCACGAAGAACATATCATGAGAGCTGAGACTACATAATGATTCCGGGTAAAAATCTGTAATATTTTGTGCACTGTCAGCTCCATTTTTTTGACCGATGAGTTCTATTCTGCCACGACTTGGATCCATTGCACGAGGTTTTGCTATGCAAAAAAAAGAGAATTTCTACACCGACAATCCTGATATCGAGTTTCATCTCACTCACAAAATTGAATTCGGTACTCTTTTTGAACTGACGTCAGCTGAAGACCTTGAGGCGCTTGGCGTCACCACGGCCGAAGAATACGCCCAAACCTGGAAAGATATCCTGCATACGTTTGGCGAGGTCTCGGGTTCGGCGATTGCGCCGAACCAGCGCAAGGTCAACGAAGAGGATCTCGAGTTGCGTGATGGTGAAGTGATTATGCCACCGACCATCTCGGCAAATATTGAAGTTCTGAAGCAAATTGGAATTGCTGGACTAGGCACGGCAGCTCGGTTTGGTGGAATTCCTTCGCCGATGGCGGGGGAGCTGCCACTTGTGGAGATGGTCTACCGAGCCTGCCCCTCGACTTATTTAAATGTCACCTGGTTTGCACCGATTGCTCGCGTCATTGATGAGTTCGGTAATGAGAGCCAGCGGGAACGGGTGATTCCAAGAATTTCTTCAGGTGAATGGTCTGGCAATATGGCCCTGACCGAGCCAGATGCAGGATCTGATTTAGGTGCGGTCCGGACTTACGGAGACAAGCAAGCCGATGGCAGTTGGAAGCTTTATGGTTCTAAGCGTTTTATCTCCAACGGCTGCAGTATGGTCTCACTTGTGTTGGCAAAAGGGGCTAAGGGCGCACAGGGCCTCGAATCACTAAACCTGTATCTTTGTCTGCAGAAGAATGAAGATGGGACTAGTAACTATGAAGTGACAAAGCTTGAAGAAAAACCAGGTCTTCATGGGTCGCCAACTTGTGAGCTGAAATACGATGGTAGCCACGCTGAGTTGATTGGCGAAGAAGGTCACGGTTTTCAGTATATGCTCCATCTCATGAATGAGGCGCGTATTGCGGTGGCGTTTCAGGGGCTTGGTATCATGGAAGCAGTGCTGCGGATTGCCCGCGATTATGCAGGTCAACGCAAAACATGGGGTAGGCCAATTGCTCAGCACGAACTCATTGCCGAGAAGCTTCTAGATATGGAAGTCTCGACCTATGGCTTGAGAAGCTTATGTTTTCAGGCGGCGAATGCCCTATCGATCGCACAACAGGCCAGTAAGAAGCTTCAGCATGATAAAAATCTATCAGAGCAGGAGCGCCAGAAATGTCTGGATCTGAAAACTAAGTACACGAGACGTTTAAGACGTTGGACACCGCTTGCAAAATATTATTCGGGGGAAATGTGTGTTCATAATGCTCGCGAATGTCTACAAATTCACGGCGGCTACGGTTTCACTTGTGAATATTTGCCAGAACTTTGGTTGCGAGAAAGTTTGATTATTTCGGTCTATGAGGGGACGTCGCAGATTCAAGCCCTCATGTGTTTAAAAGATACGATGAAGGAAATTATTCGCAGACCTAAAGCCTTTATTGAAAGTGCTCTTGGCACACGCGTACAAGTTCTAGCAGAAAGAAACCCCTTAAAGAAAAAACTGCATAAATTGCAACAGGAGTTGAATGCTAGCTTAGTGGGAATCGTTTTCCGCTTAGTAAAAGAAAATATGCGTACAACATTTAGCGATGTCGATCCTTCGGATATTCGCCAAGCTCTAAAAATGATCAGTCGCGATCTTGTTAAATTCGAGAATATGCGACCAGCTCTGATGCATGCCGAGCGGATTACTCAGCTACGTGTTATGGTAAGCATTGGCGACAGTCTTATTCGCGATGCAAAGGCAGATCCTAGCAGGACTTGGATTGCAGAGCGTTGGCTGAATCGCTCGCTACCCCGAGCAGCAATGCTGCGCGCTGAGATCGAATCGGATGAGCCTGTATTCGCTAAAAAGATGAGCGATGTACCTGTTTTCTCGATGGGCAACGCGGGAGCTTAGTTCGATGAAGGTCGCACGTTTAGATCCGCAGATACTGACATTCTACTGTGATGAGATCACAGGAACTTTAATCTCGGACACTCTTTGCCTGCAGTCGCATGCACTCGGTGGTTTGGACGAGTTAGAAACGAATGCTGATATCATTGATCCGATGGCAGTATTTATTGATGCGTTACGTGCGACTCCTGCTTCCGTCGAGACCGCATTGTCGGCTCTCGAAAACAAATGGCCTTATTCCATTAAATTTGTACTAGTTGCAGCCAATGATGATGATGCGCTTGATCTCGCTTTTTCTCTGGGCGCAAATGAGGTGCTGAGAAAACCGATCCGACCACAAGAGCTACTTGCTCGCCTGCGGGCGCGATTGAAAGATGCGGCTGACTTAAAACGCGTCCATCAAGTCAACATCGGCGATGTGATCGTTGATCAAAAGTTGCGTAAGATTCACCGCGGAGAGCATTCATCGCAACTATCACAACTGTCTTTTGATGTTTTGATGTGTCTTGCCGATATGCCGCGACTGGTTGTACCGCGGGCGGATATTAAACGACGGGGATGGCGAGACATCCATGTGGCTGACGGGTCCTTAGACCGCCAGATGCATGAACTAAGGAAATCGCTATCAGATGTGGGCAGTGAGCTTTCTATTAGAGCGATTTATGGTGAAGGGTACATGCTGTCCTAGATGCAATAGGTTAGTCCTGATTGCGACGTTACATAACTATGGCCAAGTGAATTTACCCATTACTATAATCATTCTCGCTAGTTCAAATTCTTCGTCTCAAATAAGAATCTAATTTCTCAATTCTTTTAAATAATATCCGACAGTTGAAAACTGACTATGAGCAAGACTGCTCATTGACGGTAGTCGTCAACTAAGGGGGTATGCCTGTGAATCTGAATAAAATTAGTTTGAAGTTACTAGTCGTTTGCTTGTCATTTACGTTGCCGATTGCCGTGCTTCTTAAATTGATGATTGACGCCAAACAGAAGGAAATTGACTTTAGTGTTTGGGAGGTAAAGGGTGACTTCTTGCAACGACCATTAGAAGGCGCTCTGCAGAGTCTTTCTCAGCAGCGCGAGTTTGCCCTGCGCGTTGCGACTGGCGACCAAACCGCGGCAACTAAACTTGCTGAAAATATTCCGAACGTGGATGCAAATTTATTAAAAGTAAAAGAAGCTATGGCGGTCGTGGCTGAGGATCTTCAGTTTACCTCTGAAGGCTTAGGCAAAAGGCAGCGCCAGGAGTTCACTGTCGAAGGCCTCGAAAAGAAATGGCAGGCAGCCAAAGCACTTCCTGCAAATATAAATCCTATTGAAGTAGACAAGGTATACAAGGACCTTTCGCTTCATGTCAGAACGATGATTACCCACGCAGGTGATACCTCGAATCTTATCTTGGATCCTGATCTTGATAGTTACTATTTGATGGACGTGAGCTTGTTGGCACTTCCCCAAACCCAAGATCGAATGCAAGAGATTGCAAGTTTCGTACGGATGTTGTCAAAGAAAAACACGTTCAGCCAAGAGGACCGAGTTCGTGCAAGTGTATTTGCTTCCTTCTTGCGTGAGGCCGATCTCGACCGAATTAATGCAAGCTCACAGACCTCTCTCAATGAAGACTTAAATTTTTATGACGCAAGACCTTCGCTCCAGGCCAACCTTTCTAAAGCGATGAAGGATAATGCTGCCGCGGTTGACCCTGTCATTGATTCGTTAAAACAACTTGCTCTCACTAGTAATTTCAAGACATTTGATTTTGTAGGCTTATCTGAGCGTATTCGTATAGCAAATAACTCTCTTTACGATATGCACACGGTTGCGCTTAATGAATTAGATGGACTGCTTGAGACACGTATCGGGATATTTAGAAATAACGTCCGCATTGCTATTATGTGGACATCTGTATCACTTGCTATCTCGGCCATTCTAGCCTTCCTCATAACGGCAAATATTATCGGTCGAGTCAGGAAAGTTAATGATACTACCAAGGAAATTGCCGCTGGTAACCTTGCTGCTCGGGTGCGGATGAATAGTGGTGATGAAATTGGTGAACTTGCGCGGTCGTTCGACTCAATGACTGATAAAGTCGAAGGTCTGAACCGCGAGGTAGCGCTTAAGAATGAAGAACTGATCGGCATTAACGGCAACCTTGAGCGAATCGTTGCAGAACGGACTGCGACCATTAAAACCATTCTAGATAACGTAAAATTTGGCTTCCTTTTGGTGGACCGCAATCTTCAAGTTCAGGACGGATTTAGTCGGAGCTGCGTTGAGTTGCTTGGAAAAGATTTGAAACATGGATCGTCGTTTCTAAAAGCAATTGGTATCGCAGGTACTAGGCACGAACCGATGGTCGCTGAATTTATGCAGCAGGCATTTGAAGATATGCTGCCAGAGGAAATGACACTTCACCAATTGCCGCCACGCGTTCAATTAGGTGAAAAGATTTTATCGTTGCAGGGCAGCACTATTCATAATGATAAGAAAGAAGTCGTGGCTATTCTATTTACGATTATTGATGCAACTAGCCTCGAGAAAATGGAAAAAGAGAACCTGCGTCATAAAGTCCTTGTTCGATTGCTTAAAGAGATTGATTCCTTCAAGGATTTCCTGGAAGAAACAAAGACACGCTTACGCCTTTGTCGCCAGTTCTTAGCCAGTGGTGAGCAGGCCAAGGTGCGTGCTGAGCTGCACACGATGAAGGGTAATACATCGGCATATGACATGATTGAAATCGCCAAGTTGATTCATATTATTGAGGACTCATTAAATGTCGAAGTTGCTGACGTGGATCGAATTGAAGCAGCATATATTGGCTTTTTAGAAACCAATTTTGACGTGCTGCAATTGCAGTGGACCGGTGAGGCGACCGAAAGTTTTGCTGTCTCCCGTATCGATTTAGATACGATCCTCGACCGTGTTCGTTCATCTGCCGGTACAGATACAATGGCAGTCAATGAGTTAGCGCAGTGGGCGAGTGCGATCCAGATGAAATCTGCGAGATCGCTCGTGGGTGCTCTTCCCGATTACGGTGAACGTCTCGCATCACGCCTTGGCAAGCCATGCAAAATCAGACTCGAAGGTGGCGATATAAAAATGGATCCTGAAGTGATGCGACCTATTATGCAGTCAATGGTGCATTTAGTTCGTAATGCTATCGACCACGGAATTGAGCCAGCTTATGAGCGAGGTGGTAAATCCGAGGAAGGTGCAATCGAGATTCGCTGTGAGGAGACAAGTGATACCTGGAAAATCGTTATTGCGGATGACGGGCGTGGTATTGATGTTGAACGCGTTGCAAAAAAAGCGGTGGCATCTGGACAGGTAAGTGCAGAGAAGATTCTTAGTTTTACAAATAGGGAAAAATGCAAACTTGTCTTTTTAAATGGTGTTTCAACCTCAGAAGAAGTCACGGATATTTCAGGGCGAGGCGTCGGAATGGGTGCAGTTGCAAGTGCCGTGTACGAGGCAGGCGGAGTATTGGATGTAGATTCTCGTCCCGGTTTAGGAACAACAGTGCTTATCACGGTGCCAAAATCAAAACCAAACGCAGTTAAGAAAAAAGCTGCTTAAAGTCGAGCTCGTTTTAATAGTAAAGAATTCAAGACAACACTAACACTGCTAAAGGCCATCGCAGCTCCGGCAATAGTCGGGCTGAGGTGGCCGGTTGCTGCCAGAGGAATTCCCACAATATTATAAATAAACGCCCAGAATAAGTTTTGCTTAATCTTGCGATAAGTTTGACGTGATATGGAGATAGCTGCCGGAACAAGAAGGGGATCGGATCGCATCAGTGTAATTCCCGCTGCTTGCATCGCGATATCAGTCCCAGAGCCCATTGCAATACCAATATCGGCGGCCGCTAGTGCGGGCGCGTCATTGATCCCATCGCCAACCATGCATACTCTGCGTGTTTCACTGGTAGCTGACCGTTTAAGGGTTTCGATAGCGGCCACTTTCTCATGTGGCAGCACGTTAGAACGAAAGCTTGCCAAACCTAACTGGTCGGCAATTCTCTTTGCACTGGCTTCGTTGTCGCCAGAAATCATAGTGACTTCGATATTCTGATTTTTTAATGTCTTAATAGCTTCTATTGCAGTTGGTTTTAGATCGTCGGCGAAACATAAGAGTCCAAGGAGACGTGGATGCGGCGAAATCTCAGCAATCCAGGATGTCGTGAGCCCCAAATTGTGCGTCGGCGCCGACATATTGTCTTTCATAGAAATATTGTGGTCTGCCATGTACTGCTTATTACCGAGAATATAGATGCGATCATTTATGTGGCCTGACAAGCCGCGGCCAGCCACGATTTCTATATTTTTTGCTGCGACAGGATTGAGGTTGAGTGATCGAGCTTTATTTATTACCGCTTTGGCTAAGGGGTGACCGCTGCCGAGTTGGAGAGAGGCGGAGATTGTCATGAGTTCGTTAACGCCGATCTGATCTGAAATGATTTCAGTCAGCTGCGGTTTCCCTTCGGTGAGGGTTCCGGTTTTATCAAATGCCACGACTTGAATGGCATGCGCTGCTTCTAATGCCCCGCCATCCTTAATAAGAATTCCGTCTTTTGCAGCCCTGCCGGTTCCAACCATAATGGCGGTAGGGGTTGCAAGCCCCAACGCGCATGGGCACGCGATGACCAACACTGATACCGCATGAATAATAGAAATAATAGTGTCATGAGTGGTGACTTGCCACGCAACGAAAGTAATGATGCCGATGAGTAACACGACAGGAACAAATACTGCTGCAACCTGGTCGACGAGCCGCTGAATGGGTGCTTTCTGAGCTTGCGCGTTTTCGACCGTTTCAATAATTTTTGCTAACATACTCTTTGTATTGATGGCAGTCGTTTCGAGGATAAGGACGCCGTCAAGATTTAGTGAGCCACCGATAACGGAAGCATTTACACCTTTTGATACGGGGACACTCTCTCCGGTAATTAGGGCTTCATCGATGTGGGCCTGTCCCTCCATAATGAGACCATCTACAGGAATGACTTCACCGGCCAGAACTTTTACTTTTTGCCCTTTAGTAACAGCATCTAGCGAGACAAGGATTTCTCCTGCGTCGGTTAGGATTCTGGCTTTTTCGGGACGTAGGGCCTTCAGATTGCGGATCGCGTCGGTTGTTTGGGATTTAGCCCGAGTCTCGAGCCATTTACCGAGCATCACTAGGGTTATAACGACGGCCGAACTTTCAAAATAAAGCTCGTGTTCGGTCTGGATTGCCAACTGATAAAGACTTAAAACATAGGCGGCAGTGGTGCCAACTGCAACGAGCAGATCCATATTTCCGGTGCGTGCAAGGATAGATTTCCATGCAGAGCGATAGAAACGTGCGCCAAAAAAGAACTGAACAGGTGTGGCCAAAATCAATTGAAACCACCCAGGAAGCATCAGCGCTAGGCCGAATGGCATGAGTAACATCGGTGCGATTAGTGGCAGAGTGAGTGCACCTGCAATCAAAATGTATCGGAGTTCAACTTTTGCAGCAGCAGCTCGTGCCTCGGAAATACTGCGATCATCTGTCGAGCCTGCAGAAGCCTTGTAACCTGCTTTAATAACGGCCGCCTCGAGGGAAGACGTCAGTTTTGATTTTGCATCGTCGGAACCCTGGGCCGCAATAGTTGCGGTTTCGGTTGCAAGATTGACTGTTGCGTCTGTAACGCCAGGGACACTCAACAATGCTTTCTCGACGCGCAGTACGCACGATGCACAGGACATACCTTCGATATCGAGTTTAATTTTAAATTGAGAACTAGGAGATGTCATTTGGTTACGTCTTGGGGTTGAAGTATTTAGCGACTGCAGGAACCTGATTGCCAACCATAATATCCGCTAATAATTTTGCAGAACCATGAGCCCAACTAAAGCCGTGCCCGGTATAGCCTGAGCAAGTGAAAATGCGCGGACTTGTAGTTGGTCCGATAAACGGGAATCCAGTTTTTGATGCCGCCATAATGCCAGCCCAACTATATTCCCATTCAATTTTTTCTTTGATGTCGTAGTGGTGTTGAACAAAGTTTTGTAAACCTTCTTCGACCATTGGATTTGGCATAATGTCATAAGTGCCGATTTCGCCGGCAGGAGTATTGTTACGCCAACCGCCAATAATCAACCGATTGTCTTCCGAGACAAGGGCGTATTCATAGCCATGATCAAAACTGTGCGGATACTTAATTTTAAACGAGTGCTTTAAAGGCTTTGAGGTGATGATTTGTCCGCGAAATGGTTCCACCAGACGGCGCTCGGCGAAAAACCGCGAGAGCAATGGTGAATAGGCATTGGCAGCTATTACCACTGCATCGAAGTTAGAAGCTCCGTGCTGATGGGCGACGGTGACAAGTTCACCCTCTTCTTCAACGGCCGAAACTTTAATACCGGAATGATATTTTGCGCCGCGTTTTAAGACTTCTTGAATAAGACCATTGCGAAACTTAACCGGATGCGCCTGAGCGCTACCCGGCTCAAAGCGTGCGCCAAAAACGTTTCTGAAACCCAGGGACTCCACCTCGGACTGCGGCATATACGAACTTTCAAATCCCATTTGCTTTAGAAGTTGGATTGATTGTTTGATCTCTGCGTCTTCAGTTTTATCGATCGAGATCACGAGGTAACCGTCTTGACGATAATCGGCGTTAAGATTTAATTTATTTATGGTGTTTCGTACGTCGTGACAGATATCAATGGAGTATTGCCAGATTTCTTTGGCGATATTTTCACCATATAAAGCGACCAGCGCCATCATACTTTCGACTGTGCCATAAAGAATATGGCCACAGTTACGATAGGTGGCGGCTTTCTCATGTTCAAAGTCGAGGATAGTAATATCATCATAGCCGTTCTCCATAAGCCAGTAGGCTGTTGAAGCGCCCGAAAGGCCCGAGCCGATGATGGCAATTCCGCCGTCTTTTGGCGGCGTCCGAGAGCCGGAGACTGGTGTTGTGCTCATCCAATAGGATTTTGTGTAGTCGACCATGGTATTTTCTCCGTAAATAGGGCACAATCATAAATATAACCTACTGTAATAGCAATTGTATTTGGCAACGCATTTGAATGACTCAAGTTTCTGAGTCCAAAAGGCCTGTATAGGCGCGTTACGACGAGTGTATAGGAGGAACCGGTGATGTTGAAATCAGGATGTCTAAAACAACTGGCGTGCGGCTTTATTCTCGCTGTCTTTATTTCAAACTGTAAAAGTACGGACTTTAATGGTGAGTCTCCGCGAGCAGCGGAGCTCCCACCATTGCAGAGTCAGACGTTTCAGCAGCTCACGCGTGCCGCTCGTCAGGCCACATTCAAACAGGGTGTTAAGGGTGCGGTGTCAAACGAAGATTATAGTGTGACGGCATTTGGAGTTTTGGATCTGTTGGTTGTGATCGATAACAGCGGCTCGATGGCAGAAGAACAAGAAAATTTATCGGATCGTATGGCGCCATTGTTGTCTGCAGTGCAGAGTTCCGATTGGCGCATTGCAGTCACGACTACCGATCCTTCTGACACATGTGTTACGACTATGATTAGAAAGAGTGATTCTAACGCAGCACGCCGATTTAAGAACGCGATCAATGCAGGAATTTACGGAGATGGAATCGAAAGACCTATTTTACGCGCCGTCGATGGATTAAAAAGTCAGTGTGCTCGAGGTCCCGGGCCTTGGGTTCGTGCTGGATCAGCTGTCGCTGTGCTGATAGTCACGGACGAAGATAACTGCCATATTGATGTTGAGAATGGTTATGGTTGTGCGGGAATGGCAGATAAAGATGGTGCATATCTAACAAACTATCTTTCGTCAATAAGAACCGTGGGCACTGACGCACGGGTCTATGGAATTATTCGACATCCATCTCAATCCTCATCTCAGTGCCCATCGGCGCTAAAGTCTGCAGATATTGTTGCAAATGTGATTTCAAATACCGGTGGAACTTGGGGATCTATTTGTGACTCCGATTATTCAGCGACTCTTTCGAAAATTTCAAGTGACGTTGCAAAAATTCTAAAAACGGATTTCGTACTTAAAAGCGCGCCAGACGCGGGCAGTCTTGTTATTACGGTCAATGGGCAACCATGGACGCAGTATACATTGAACGGATTGGTGGTTCACTTCACCCAGGCGCCGCCAGCTGGCGCTCCTGTCAGAGTCAGTTATCGTTCCGGTGCTGCAGGCATCGTAACGAATCGTTTTGATTTACCAGATGCTCCTCTTGAAGGAAGTATTATCGCTCAGGTGGGTGGCGCTACAATTCCGGGGGTAACGTGGGATCAAGCGACAAGGAAGGTTGTCTTTCCTACAAATCCGCCGGATGGTAGTAACATTATTGTTACGTATAAAGAAGCGTCGATGCTCGTCGATAGTTTTTTAATCGCGCAAAATACAGATGCGAGATACCTTAGCGTTAAAGTAAATGGTCAAACTGTTCCAGCAAATTTGTATACTTATGACGGCAGTTCAGGTGCTGTAAAATTTAAGACGGCTCCTGGCGAAGGTCAAACAATTGTAATTCAATGGCGTGGAAAAAAACGTGCAACGTAGATCAATGTTACTTCCTCTTATTATTTTATTTGCGATTATTGTTGGCGGAAATTTTGTTGCTGCAACGTTAATTCTGTCGCATGCGCCACAGTTTCTGCAAGATTCAAATTGGTTTTTAATAGCTTGGACGATTTTCTTTCTTTTTCAGATTGCTGCACCTGGAATTCAGATTAGTAGTAGGGGCGGGAAACCGCAAACCGCCTGGATTGATCGTTTGCATTGGTGGGCATATGCCGCATTAGGAATTATGTCGACTACATTGGTAGTCGCCATTTCTCTGGAGCTTGTTGGCTCAATTGTGGACTTCATTTTTGGACAAAAATATACAAGTCAAATTGACACAGTCTGGTTTGCTTTGATGGTATTGGTCGTCGGCGTAACCGCTGTTGCTGGCATGATTCAGGCGACGGTCGGCCCTCAGGTTAAAACCATTGAAGTATTTCTTGAGAGATTGCCGGCGGCATTTGAGGGATACCGTATCGTTCAGATATCGGATCTGCATGTTAGTTCATTGATTGGGAAAAGATATACGCAGCTGGTCGTGAATCTAGTTAATTCGCTGCATGCAGATTTGGTGGCCATGACTGGGGATTTTGTTGACGGGACTGTTAATAGTCTACAATACAGGGTCGCACCTCTTGGTAATCTACAGAGTGTTGACGGCCGCTTTTTTATTACTGGCAATCACGAATATTATTATGACGCACAGTCTTGGGTTAACGAACATCGTAGGCTGGGCGCAACTGTGTTGCTAAATGAGCATCGTGTTATTGAGCGTCATGGATCTAAACTCGTCATTGCTGGCGTAACGGATAGAAGTGGCGGAGGTTTTATTCAAGGCCATGCTCAGGATATAGACGCTTCCTTAAAAAATGCTCCGGCAGAGGCTCTGAAAATTCTCTTAGCACATCAACCAGGTTGTTATGAAGAAGCAGAGGCAAAAGGTATTGATCTTCAGCTATCTGGGCATACGCATGGCGGACAATTTTTTCCATGGCAGTTTGTAGTAAAAATGGTCCACCGTTATTCTCGCGGCTTATATCGCCACGGCCGCATGTGGATCTATGTCAATCCTGGCACCGGTTTTTGGGGCCCGCCTCTGCGGGCTAGTGTCCCGCCTGAGATCACTCTGATAATTTTAAAGCAGACACCCTAATTTTAATTCTAAAGCAGACACCCTAAATTTATTTGATATTTGAATCACCCAAATTTACATTCATTTTAAAAACAAATATTGAGTGCACAGATTCAATATTCCTCAAATGTTACATTGGGATAATTAACGTGATGTTGCCGAAGAAAAAATTTTTATCCTAGCGGCTGACTAGTGTTGGTGAGTATAACGTGGATTCTCGGCGGCATTTAAGTTTGATAAACGGGGGTAATACTCGCGTTGTATGCGCGACCGCAAACTTGGAACTCCGAACAATATTCAAGTCTAGATAAGGCATTACACTGTTTAACGGTTCAATTGCGGTTTTAAAGATATTTTCGATATTTCGAGGTGTTTTGCCGGTCGCCTCAGCTGCTTTCCAAATACAGATACCTACATAGTCCGACACGTTTCTTGCAAGGCTTGGAGTCATTAGTTTTAGTTTGCAATAATTTCGCGAAAATTCCTTCGAGAATTGATTTGTGGTAGTGATGTTATCCTCAAATTTAAGCTGCGCAATTCGTTGCTGAATTGAGGTGAAATCACATTCTTCCAGAGAATTTACTACTTTAGCGCGAATAGGGTTGAGGTCGACATAGGTTGCAGCGGCTAAAACCGCATGCTCGTCGAGCAGCAATTGGCTTTTAAATCGACCTTCCCAAAACCTACCCGTTACATCATCTTCTTTGTTTGCCTTGCGTGCAATGTATTCGGCGATGCTGGCCATGAAATCCGAAACGCTTGATAACCGATTTCTCCTAGTTTCAAGCCAGGTTCTGTCACTTAAAAATAAAGCTTTTAAAAGTGCCGGCGGCTCAGATGGATATTCTCCTCTGATCTTTCTTGGATAGAGTTTCCACCATCGTTGAACAATTTCTTCATCGCTTAATTTAGAAGCGAGATCGGGACGAATAGTAACTACAAAATGAACGTGATTACTCATAATAGTATAAGCGATCATGTCTATACAAAAAACGTTCTTGATGACATGCGTCATTCTCTTTATTAGCCATTGTTTGCGATGGTCAAAATTACGTCCTGAGACTTTGTCATCACCAAGTAAAAATGCTCGACGTACGCATCTATTTACAAGGTGATAGGTGCTTACCTCGTTAAACTTAACAATTTTTTCTCGAGCATATGATGGCATAGAAACGCATCGTACTTGATCGAACTGCATGACCGCGAGCGACAAATTGTTCTTATTTTCGGTAGGGAGTCAGTGTCGGGGGTTGGCGATCATATAAAAGAAATTAGGGTGTCTGAATTTTAGCAGTTAAATTTTGCCAAAAAAATCAAAGTCAAAAACCACGCCAGGTCTGAATGATTTAACATCATTTGTTTGGCGATAAAGAACCGTTAATATAGATAGATTTAAGATCTGAATGGCACCCTTACCAACGACATCACCGCCAAAAGGTATCCACAGACCAACTCCCGCATCTCGATATTGATTTTGAGGACGACGTGATTCTCCGTAGTCGTAAAACATTCGAAAACGCATCTGCCTGTTAACTGTGAAAAAAGCGGAAGGTAGAGGAAGAGGCATTGGGGTGAGTATATCAATCCCTGCCGTTTTGATTTCCGCGACGTCAGGTAACTGTGGGCTATCAATGCGAAGTCTAGCTTCTGAGGACTCCTGAGGGCTGAAGTCCAAATTTTCGGAAATTAGGGTGTCTGAATTTAAGATTCCGACGAATCCACGAGCCCCAATCTCCAGCCAGTCAGCAGCTTTGCAGCTTCCTTCGATGATGCCCGAATCGCGGTGGTAGTTTTCATCCGAACTCTTAGCATGAATCAGACGCTCTAATTCTGTGCGTGCATAGTAATTGCAGACGCCATACTGATTAAGTGGTGTCGCGCGAATTTTTAGGGCAAGGGTCTGATGACCTGTCTCAGTATTTCGGCTCATCATCTCTCGATGCCGTAGACGCATCCCGTACTCAATAACGGGACTCTTCAGAAGTTTGAACGTCTTATAGATACCCGCATCGGCAACCCTTTCTCCACTATAAGCTCGACCGCGATCTTGAATAACATCGAAAATAGTATAGGAACCGATCTTCGTTAAGTCAGTTAAATAGTAAAGTGAATAGCCGTATCGCTTTTGATTGGGGATGTAACTAACGACGGCCGTCATGCTAGCTTGCACATAACGAAATGCCTGCGCCACAAACAACCATGTAAAATCGTCGCCTGGTACTTTTGAGGCTAAAGGCAACCAAATTACAGAATAAGCGTCGTCAGCAAAAGTCTTCATATTTCCAGGAAAAATATTGATTTTCGACCAACGATTGTTATTGTTAAAACGATTCCAATCAAACACCTGCCTAGTAGGTTCAATCTCGACCGAATCCTGAGGATTATCTAGCACAAATTCTGCATGCCAGAGTGTAGGATTATCTTTGTCTTGAGTAGCTTTTTTTTCCGAAGATTTCCCTTCTTGATCGGTAATCTTCACCCTCACCGGTATAGAATATCCTTCTCGTTGAAGGAAACGCACATGCGCCGCATACTTGCCATCATCAATCTTTTTTTCATCAACTGAATCTAAGACGAAATCCGGCCAATCACTGGTCGACCACCATTCTCTTAGCGAAATCTTTGTACGTATCCTTTCATCATCGGAAAGAATTTTTGATTGTGTTGATAAATAGTCTGCAAATACTTCACTAGATATAATTTGTCCTCTATGATTCAAAAAAAAATCCCGTAAGACGCTATCAAGTTTTTCTGGTCCTAAAGAATAATTGATCTGTCGCAAAGATAACGCCGCGCGCATGTAATTGAGACCGTACTGCCTATCATAGGTCTCCAAATTACGAAAATTACTATCCGTGAGAGCATGATACGGCTGCATAAATGTTAGAACTGCAGCCAATAAATCTTGCGATTGCCGATAGTCAAAATTGGGTTGGTCACGCTGTTTCTTTGTTTCTTTTTCAATGCGAATTTTCATAAGACCAAATAAGCCTGCTTGATCGCGTAACGCCTCGATCGTCGCAAAGTCTATAAGCCCGCGGATTAGCCATAGCTCGTCCCATGTCGCGGCGGTAAGTCCAGCACCAATCCATTGATCGGCCGAAAACGAAGTGATTTGCCAATCCGACCAATTCGTCGTGTCGTCCTGTAAATGTGAAAGCCCTGCCTGCCGGGGTCGATTCACGGTGACTATCCCCGGTATCGACGATTTTTGCAATTCACCCGTTTCTAAAATAATAAGTTTTGGGAAAGGAAATGGACCAAACATTTTCGTGTGTCGATCTAGCGCATTATAAAGTGCGGGTTTAAATTTTAAAAAATCGTCGCTATGTGATACCCATTCGATTTCTAAATCATTCCATTTTTCTGACTGACTATTCATTCCCTGATTCATCGCAAACGCAAAAGTACGCGCTTCAATCTCATAAGAAGTGCTTATGATTGAGTTCATTTGCTTCTGATCTTTTCTCTTAGCTGCCAGACTCAGCCCCCAGTTACTCGGTCGTTCAATCGTCGCTTCAATATTTCCTAGTGGTGCTAAAGTGATCTCGGCAACATCAGCCGTCGCCTTTGGGCAGTGAGTAAGTATCTGCGGATAAAATTCATAGAACATCCATTCTTGACGATCGGAATCGTTCCAACGCGGAGGTCGAGCCTTAAAGTGCAGGCGAATATCTTCCGTTGTTCCCGTCACCTCAATTAAGTGATTGCTATGTCGGATGATTTGCCCCTTGGACTTTAAGCTCGTTTCTATAAAGCCGCGGACCGCAGTCACATTCCCGTATTTGCGTGGAATAACATCGGTACTTTTAATCGGATCCAACGCATATTTAGGGTCATTGTATGGCAGGTAAAAGCAATGACGATGAACATCGGTATGCCAGTCACGAACACTCATTTCGCCTTCGAGAAACTCTGGCTCCTCTTTAGGAGACATCGAGATCTTAAAATTAAGCTCAATAGCCGGTATCGATGCATTCGCTAGGGCTGTACTCAAGGTGCTGGACAGCATGGCGAATGCATAAAGATATTGATGTAAAGGAACAGAACGCATTCTTGTGGGACTCTTCCGAGTGAGAAACGATTCTGATCCTTAACGAGGGAAGCAACCATTGACGACATAATACTTACATCCTTGCGTTGCTACGCAAGAGAAGAACCATAAGCCTTTGCATAAAGACGTGACGCAAGTATTGTTCATCCACTGACAACCTTGGACCTGATTACACTGTACTGCGTTGCCAACATACGCGGCACATGCGCCTGTTGTCGTCCCTGCAGCAATGCACTGATTGTTAGTCCACGAACAACCTAAGGTTATGGGACATGTCGTTGGGCTGGTGTAGCCACTACAAGTCGTAGGAATGGTACTTTGAGACGCGACGCAAAGATTATTGGTCCATGAACAACCCGAAAGAGTTGGGCATAAGGACTGACTCGTATAATTCCCACAATTTGTGATTGAAGTTGAAGGTGAACAAATATTTCCTGTCCAGAAGCAGCCTTGACTTGTTGGACATTGGGCCTGAGTTGTGTAGGGAGAACACACGTTATTGCTCGCTGACGTACATGTCGTGCCATTCAATGCGCAGCCTGTGATCGTGGCACATGTATTCGTGTCGTAAGCAGTGCAGGTCGGAGGATTCGTCAATGCAATACAGTTATTACCGGTCCAAGAGCAACCTGCTGTTGTATTGCAAGTAGTCGATGTTTGACTGGTACATTGGGTGCCAGTTTGATTTGCGGATGATCCTAAAGGAACACAGCTGCCATTCCACGTACAAGATCCGGAGGGGCAGGTGCTAGTCGAAGTAAAGCCACTGCAATAAGCGGAAGAACCGGCGCACTGGGTGCCGTTGATCGCACAATTCGCGTTATAGGAGGTGCAGGTTGTTGTCGATTGACTTCCGCAAGCGGGATCTTGATTCGCAGGTGTGGGGTTATTGCTGTCGTTACTCCCAGATTTGCATCCAGCAAGCACTTGAATCATCATGAAAGAAAGAAAAAAACAGCGAAAGATCTGCTTTGTAGTATTTGTCATATGACAACTCCTTCTTGATCAGAGAACCGCAAAGCGGCTTTCATCGCATTAAAAACAAGTAATTAAAGTAAATACTGCAATTATTGTAACTTACTTCTTAAATGCAATACAATGGCGAAGGAGAAATCTTAATTTTAGAGGCTGAATTGATCATGTTAAGCGGGCAGTTCAAGCCTAGTTTCATATCAACAACTAACTTTTGAACCTTCGAGTTGCGGTTGCCTCAACGCTTAAAATCTCCGACTAAAGCGCGACGCGTATCTCTTTGAGCAATATCTCGATGTTTTTTAA
>CAZUYQ010000001.1:32823-42393 GCA_964624705.1 uncultured Polynucleobacter sp. | reverse complement strand
TAACCGTGATAAAATAAATACTTTCTCTTCTGTAATCTCTTCGTCTAATAACTCTGAAAGACTCACACCAAAGATCTTGGAAATTGCGACATAAGGCTCACCTTTAATCGCACGACCGTATTCCCAGTCGCGGTAAGTGCTTTCGGCGACCTTTAAGCGGTCAGCAACGGCCTTGGCGGAAAGACCTAACTGTAGCCTTAAGCGTCTAAGTTTTGAACCTAAATTGATTCGTTTCATTATAACAATACTCCATCTATCCATTGCCTCAATTGGGCTAGAAGGTTTATAGATAAAGTGACAGATAATATGAAATTATTATAAATTATGTTTTATATAAATTTAGTTTATCAGTGGTTTCTAATGATTATTCAGTTCCGAATGAATCCGCACCGCAAGATCTTCGGAAATGCCGCGAATTTTTAGCAGCTCGTCTATCGGTGCCTTGGCAATTTCTTCAAGGCTACCGAACTTAATAAGCAGTCCTGCTCGCAGTTTTGGGCCAATTCCCGCTATTCCCTCTAGAGGAGATAAACTCGATAATTTTGCACGTTTAGCCCGATGTTTTGTTATGGCAAATCGATGAGCCTCATCGCGTAGGCGTGTTAAGATTCGGAACGCTGGGGAGCCGGGAACCAAGGGTATAGGTGTATCACTTCCGGGCTTAAAGACTCGTTCGAAAGAATATCTAGGATTTGAAGTATCAACTTTACCCTTCTGTTTGCTCAAACCTGACTTCTCGATTCGACTTTTTGCGAGTGAGACAATTTTCAGTGCTAACCCAGGAAACTCAGCCAATGCTTTCAAAGCGCTATCCAATTGGCCACGACCACCATCGATGACTAGTAGATCCGGTAAATTATCATCACGAATACCGCGCTCAAGGCGCCGTTTAACGACTTCAAAAATGGAAGCAAAGTCATCGGGTGCACCTTGCACGGTCTCAATATTATAGCTGCGGTACTGGGATTTATCAGGATTGCCATCGATAAAACAAACATCACTCGCGACTATCGCAGTGCCATGGAGGTTGGATATATCAATACATTCAATTCGTCTTGGAATTTCATCCAACGCAAGAGTTGACTGCAAAGCCTCTAGTGAAGCCCTAGCACGATCGTGAGTGCGTACGCTTTCATCTAAGTTATATTGCGCATTTTTAAGAGCAATTGCGCTTAATGCCGGCCACGGTGCTCGATTAAAATTTTTAATTGGTTTTAATTCAGTCGTTTGCTGTGATTCTTTTGTAATAGCCATTGTAAGATCATGGAGAGATTCCAGCTCATACGGAATAAGAATACGCGGAGGCAAATCGCGACCTTCATAATATTGCAATAAAAAGTGCGTCAATGTTTCGTTATCGTCGGTAGATCCGCCGTCACTAAGCGTAAAACTATCGCCCCCCATGACTTTGCCGTCCCGTACCATCAGTACGTGAATGACTACAAGTTCGTCGCTACGTACCAGGCCAAGGACATCGGCGCTCACTCCAGGAGCAAAGATCACTGATTGCTTTTCTCTGAGGTTCGCTATCGCCTTAATTTGATCTCGGTACTGCCCGGCTAGCTCGTATAGCTCATGACTGGCAGCTTGACGCATCCGCTCTTCGATATTTGCTAAGACCTCGGTGTTCTTTCCCTGAAGAAGCGCCATCGCATCGCGCAGCATCGCATGATAGGTCTCTTTCGGAACTGGCAATACGCAAGGGCCCATGCAGAGTTTCATATGGTAGTAATTGCATACCCGCTTGGCATTTTTAAATTCCCAGGGCGAACAACGAATCAGCGGGAAAACCTTATAGACAGCATCCAATCCTTGACGAAGGCTTCCAGGAGCCGTAAACGGGCCAAAGTATTCTGCTCCATCATTTTTCCTACGGCGCACGACTTCTAGTCTTGGCCAGTCTTCGCGGAAATGAATGCGAACATAGGGGTATTCTTTATCATCTCTGAGGAGAATATTATAAGGCGGCTGATGATGTTTGATCAGAGTGCGTTCGAGCAGCAGTGCCTCGACTTCGGTTTGAACCAGCATCACTTCAAAATCAACAATCTGCCGAACCAGTTTTCTAGTCTTTGGTGAATGGTCTTTTGCGTCGACAAAATAACTTGATACTCGAGATTTTAAATCCTTAGCTTTACCGACATAAAGCACCTTACCCTTGGCGTCTTTCATAAAGTAGACGCCCGGCTCTTTAGGTAGATGAGTGAGTTTTATGCGAATATTCTGCAATGGATTTCATCCTTAAAAATCCGAGACTCCTGGCTATATGCTAGACCCGGCTAGAACCGAAACAACATAGAAAGTCCAGGAGCGCCATAAACTGGTTCACCTGGAGCTGGTGGCATTATAATTCCTGTTAAACCAAGAGCAAATCTCGGACTGAAATAATACTGAACACCACCGGAAAGCTGCCAGTAATAGAATTTCCCACCGTCAAAACTGAATCCGTCTGTCGATGAATTTCCACTCCCTACATTAAATCGATCATACATAAGATAGTTAAATCGTGGATGAACGAATGCCTCGAACTTGTTATAGCGATAACTGCCGATCGGTCCTGCAAACAGGAATTGAGTATTGATAATGCTGCGACCGATACCACCCCCACCCAGCAAGCTGAGAGAGCAGCCCTTGTTTCGTTGAGTGTAGAAATTGTATTTACCATAGGCGTACAAAGAGTAGCCAAGTTGCACTTCAATACCGCCGCCGACATCGGCGACATCATTAAGTCCATAAGTAAATTGAAGGTAGGGCGCTGGGGAGAATCCCAAATCCATCCCTTTGTTGCCTTCACCGAGGGGATTTGCAGTATGATCGGTAGCGAACGGAGCGACAGCACATCCAGAGGTGATTAACATCAGCAAAAGTATACGTAACATTATTTCATTACCTTTATAAACGTTTAGGAATTTAGCCCGGCGTGTTCGATCATTAACGTCTTCAATTTTGTTATCTCATTTCTTAGTTCTGCTGCTTTTTCAAATTCAAGTTCCCCCGCATACTTCTGCATTTGTCGCGATTTATCGCGAATAGTTTTTTCGAGAGTTGCTATATCGTGTTTCTCCAAAAGCGCCATAGCCTCTTGAACGCGTGGATCGAGAACCTCATCGGATTCACTGGTAATCCCGTAAACTTTTCGCAGATCTTGTGGAATTGACTTGATAACAGTTGTCGGCGTTATTCCATGCAAAGTATTATATTCAATTTGAATCTTACGACGACGATCGGTCTCGTCAAGGCAAGCGCGCATGGAATCTGTGACGCGATCTGCAAAGAAAATAACCTTACTTTTAGAATTGCGAGCAGCTCGCCCAACAATTTGAATCAAGGAACGAGTACTTCGCAAAAACCCTTCTTTATCCGCATCCATAATGGCGACTAGGGTTACCTCTGGGAGATCAAGGCCCTCGCGCAAGAGGTTTATACCGATAAGAATATCAAAAACACCCTTGCGCAAATCTCGGAGAATATCGATTCGTTCAAGGCTATCAATATCGCTATGTAGGTAACGCACCTTAAGGCCCATCTCTTGATAATGCGTTGTGAGATCTTCCGACATACGCTTTGTAAGCGTCGTCAAAAGTACCCGCCCACCTTCATCAATCGCTTTGCGCATCTCGCCATACAACTGATCGACCTGGCCAGCGATAGGCCTGATTTCAATCGGCGGATCGATCAACCCGGTCGGTCGAATGATTTGCTCGGCGTTAATGTCTTTACAAACACTGAGTTCGTAATTTCCCGGTGTTGCAGAAACATAAAGGCGTTGCCCGGTCCGTTTCTCAAATTCATCAAAATTCAATGGTCGATTATCCAAAGCGCTTGGCAGCCTAAAACCAAAATCGACGAGCGTCTGCTTGCGGGCTCTATCGCCGCGATACATCCCGCCAATTTGGGGCACCGTAATATGGCTTTCATCAATAATCGTAATAAAATCTCTTGGGAAGTAATCTAGCAAGGTCGGTGGCGGATCCCCGGGTCCCACTCCAGAAAGATAGCGACTGTAGTTTTCGATCCCCGGACAGAAACCAAGATGCTCCATCAGCTCGATATCATGCATGGTTCGTTGTTCTAGCCGCTGATATTCGACCATTTTACCCATCGCACGGTATTCACGTAAGCGAACACCCAAATCGTGGAGGATTTCTTTCACAATCTGGCGCATGTCTGTGCGATCAGTAACATAGTGACTTGAAGGATAAAGCGTTAACTCATCGACGATGCGAATCGTCGACCCGCGAATAGAGTCTACTAGTGCAAGGCGTTCAATTTCATCGCCGAAAAACTCAATACGAACCATCTCGTCTCGCTGATGCGATGGAAACACATCAACGGTTTCACCGCGTACCCTGAAATGACCACGTGTTAAATTTAAATCGTTGCGACCGTATTGAATATCGACCAGTTTTCGTAGCAGCTGATCGCGGGTAATGCTCATACCTTTTTTAAGCGGCAAAACAAGCTTACTATAGCTCTCCGGTGAACCTAAACCATAGATACAACTAACGCTGGAAATCAGAATTGTATCGCGCCGTTCGAATAGTGACATCGTGGCTGAATGTCGCATCCGATCGATATCATCATTAATGGCACTATCTTTGGCGATATACGTGTCTGATGATGGAACATAAGCTTCTGGTTGGTAGTAGTCGTAATAAGAGATAATATATTCGACGGCGTTATTAGGGAAATATTCTTTAAACTCTGAAAATAGCTGAGCGGCCAAGGTTTTATTGGGTGCCATAATCAACGCAGGTCGTTGGAGTTGTTCTATGACGTTTGCCATCGTGAACGTTTTTCCGGAACCAGTGACACCGAGCAGCGTCGTGTGAGTTTCTCCTGCACGAAACCTTCGAGTGATTTCCTCGATGGCTTTCGGTTGGTCACCTTGGGGTTTGTACCGACTAGAAATTTCAAAGCGTTGAGAATGCATATCAATACCAATTTGCTTCAAGCTGAGTTTTTTTTAATCAAACCATCAAACCTATAAACGATGAACCTGTTAACACGTCAACCTTTCAAGCGATTCTATATAAGACTATTGCACACAAATGACAAATTTGTCTTGATTAAAAAATAACCACAAGTCCCTGTGCTTGTTAGAAAAATAGGTGATTCGGATGGAGTTTTTTGGTTGTAGGAGAAGTTCAAACACTTTATCATTATTAGCACTCAAAGTCGGTTCGTCTTTATTTGTTGGAAAATTTCGTCATCGTTCACATCGGTTATGAGATTTTGTAAGAGCTTCTTCTCGATCCGCTAATTTGCGGTGTTTTGAAGAAAAAGATGGTTCCTACTTGTGATTTTTAGGCGCCGCAAACTACTCCGAGGAGGCAGCAGAAGTGTCACGCGCAATATGGTTTAGAGCAGTTTTATTGACGTTGGTATTGTCAGCATTAGGTACTTCGCAGTCAGCGCAGGCATGGTGGTTCTGGACTCCAGGCGACACCGTGGATAACGTTGGCTACAAACCAGAGCAGCCCATTGCCTTTCCTCACAAACTCCATGCTGGAGATCGCAAGATCCCTTGTGAGTATTGTCATTCGAGCGCTCGGCGTTCGTTCTCATCTGGTATCCCATCAGGTAATACTTGCTATGGCTGTCACAAAGTAATCGCGGGCAAAACCGAAGCTGGTAAGGCCGATGTTAAAAAAGTCGTCGAAGCTTACGAGAAAAATCAGCCGATTGAATGGGTGAAGGTTCACGATTTACCAGATTTCGTGCGCTTTCCTCATAAAAGACACGTTCAACTTAAAGAACAAGGTGGTGCTGGACTCCAATGTCAAGAGTGCCACGGTCCTGTTGAGGCTATGGAAGTCGTCGAGCAGGTTGCTCCGCTGCAAATGGGCTGGTGTATTGGGTGTCACAAAGAGCGTAAAGCTCCGATTGATTGTGCCGCTTGTCATTACTAGATAGAGATGTGTCGAGATAAATAGTTTTTTGTGCCTGTGTCTGTTTCACTTTTTATCGATGAATCAAGCCATGAGGCTTTTACGAGGAGAGTCGTAAAAACGATGAGTAACGAAACGATTCATAATACACCAGATGTAAGTCGTCAGACGCCTGTGACCCAAATCCCAGGCTTTACGATGACAGAGCGTGGGCCCGAAATTTTTGGTCCAACGGATGGTCCACTCGAAACACCTGCCAAGAAGATCGAAAAAGGATCTCTTTATATGGGTGTGGAAGAAGTGATGCCAGAGATGGACGAAAATCACGACCTAGTAGCAGCGGATGCCATAGCTGCTTCTGAGGCTCAAGATGGAACAAAATTTCCGGTCGACCGCCGTGACTTTATGAAATTATTCAGTGCGGCTGCCGTTGCCAGTTCCGCTGCTTGCGTTCGTCGTCCGCTTGAAAAAGCGGTCCCCTACGTGAATCAGCCGGTTGACCAAGGCGTTGGCGTTGCAACGTATTATGCGTCGACTTGCGGTGAGTGTGCCTCGGGTTGCGGAATTACGGTCAAGACGATTGCCGGTCTTGCTGTGAAGATTGAAGGAAGTGCAGAGCATCCTATTAGCCAAGGTTCAACCTGTGCTACTGGTCAGGCGTCTCTGCAGGCTGTGTTCCATCCTGAGCGTCGCTCAACCCCAGCGTTTCGTAATGTTGATGGTTCCATGAACGCCACCAACTGGGACGATATGCTCGAGAGTTTAGCTAAACGTCTCGAAGGCAAGAAAGTCGCAGTCTTTAAAGGCGGATCAACAGGTTCATCACGTAGCTTCTACTCCGATGTTCTCAAAAAGCTCGGTGGTAACGAAGATGATGTTTATACTTATGAATCCAATTCTCTCTATGAATCGATCACTGAGGGGCACCGTCTGGCCCTTGGTGTTGAAGGTATGCCCCGTCCCGATTTACGTCTTGCAAAAGTGGTCGTGGGTCTTGGGAGTGATTTCTTAGATGTAGGGACTTCACCCGTATTCTTTGCAAAAAATTTCTCGCAGTTTCACACCCTACGTAACGGTAGCCTCGGCAAATTTATTCAGTTCGAAACCATGATGACGCAGACCGGTAGTAAAGCCGATGAGCGTCATGTGATCCCGCCTTCGAGTGAGATCGTAGTCGCGTTGCTTCTTATGAAGTCCCTAGTTGATCATGGTGCTGGCGGTGTAGCAAAAGCTCAGGCTGAAAAAATTCTTTCAGCTAATTCTTCGATTGTAAGCTCTGGTTACGATTTAGTCGGCATTTCGAAACAAGTCTTCGATGAAACAGCGCAGACGATGTTGAAATCACCGAGCGTCGTCTTTGCAGGCAACACTGGTTTTGATCAAAACGGTACGATGTTGCAGGTCGCAGCAGTACTTATCAATGAGTTGATTGGTGCTTATGGTAAAACTCTTTTCATTGATCGCGGCTGGATGCGTTCACCTGTAAGAACTGGTGACCTGAATCGCTTTATGACCAATGCATCTAAGTATGATGTCGTCTTCTTTATCGACACCAACCCAGTATTCACCGTGCCGGCGTCATTCGGATTTGCCGATGTAGTCAAGAAAATCCCAACTGTCGTTAGTATGCAGAGTATGCCTTCCGAGATGGATGACTACGCAAATATCGTACTACCAATCAATCACAGCCTTGAAAGTTGGGGCGATGAAGAACCCGTAGCCGGCTTCTTCTCAGCACGTCAGCCCGTAGTTCGTGCGGTAAAAGATACGCGTCAAGCCGAAGATATTTTCTTATGGGTTCTTGCTTATCAGAAGAAGCCTCTAGGTGTAGCTGATTACCGGTCTTACATTATGGAAAAATGGAAGCCTGTTATGACGCTGCTCGATGTAAAAGGCATGACCAATCAAACGTTCTTCGATGCTGTTTTACGCCGTGGTTTTGCTGGAAAACTGGAAGCAAGACCTGCTCCTTCACTGAAAGACGTCACTGCAGGCTTTAAGATCCATGAGTCGGCAACAGCAAAAGGTCTCAAACTTGTTTCGCCACTTGATCCCCGCCTTGGTGATGGTCGTGGCGCGGATAAGCCAATCCTGCAAGAAATTGGCGATGGTATGACAACCATTGCTTGGGATAGTTGGGTTGCACTTAATCCTAATACCGCTAAAAAACTTGGCTTTAGACGTAACGATGTTCTGACGGTTGAGACAGATGCCGGCAAATTGACGGTTGCTCTGTATCCGCTTCCAGGACTTCATGCCGATGCCGTCGTCATTAACCGTGGTAACGGTCATAAATCCGGTTCGGGTACGATTCAGGGTGGAGTTGGTGTTGATCCTCTCGCATTGTTTGCAAAATTTGCTGATACAAATACCGGTGCTCCAGTAACTGCTGGCGTTGGCGTGAAACTTAGCAGTACCGGTGAGATCTACCGTCTTGCTGCGATGCAGAAGGCCTCTGATATCGGCAACCGAACCAGTATTATTAAGAAATACTCAGCTGATGAAATCGGCAAACTTGAGAGAAAACGTTCTCTTGATGACGTGCCGGATCTTTATCCGAAACTAGCTGCTGATGACGCAGCCCAATACCGTTGGGGTATGTCGGTTGATTTGACGAAGTGTACCGGTTGCGGCGCTTGTATGGCTGCATGTGCCGTTGAAAATAACGTACCGCAAGTCGGTCGTGAGCAAGTCTTGCAACACAGGATGATGCACTGGGTTCGTCTCGATCGCTATTTCGCGGGCGATATTGATAATCCTCAAGTGTCATTCCAGCCGATGATGTGCCAGCAGTGTACACACGCTCCTTGTGAAGCCGTCTGTCCGGTCATTGCCACGTCTCATGATCCGGAAGGGATCAATGGCATGACTTATAACCGTTGTATCGGAACACGCTACTGCGCGAACGCCTGTCCTTATAAAGTCCGTCGCTTTAACTGGTGGACTCATAAATGGGGCGTTATGGGCGATCGGATGCAGGATCGTATTCCTCGTGCCATGAACCCTGAAGTTGCAGTTCGTACACGTGGAGTTATGGAAAAATGTAATTTCTGTATTCAACGTGTTCGCCAGGCGAAATACGTGGCGAAAGAACAAGGTCGTCTTGTGCGCGACGGTGAAGTTTTAAGTGCATGCGCTCAAGTTTGTCCAAGTGATGCGATTGTGTTTGGTAACCTGAAAGATCAAGGTAGTCGCGTAGCTCTTGAGCGTCGCGATGCACGCAGTTACCTCGCTCTAGGCGGCGATCCCGATAAGAACGAGTTTGGCATCAAAACCTTGCCAAACGTAAGTTACATGGCGATTGTCGCTCATCGTGCGCCGCTCGGTACTGGCGAAGAAGGAATGGGTGAGCACGAGGCAGCAGGTGAGCATGGACCAAGTGAACATGCAGCACCAGCATCTGAAGAGACACCGCATCACGGATAAAAGTTAGTTTGGACTTGATCTGATCATTAATGACATTTGACCCGGAGACTGGCGAATGAGTGAAGTAACCTGGAAGCGAACAATATCGGACGTCAACGACGAAGTTCTCGTCAATCTTGAGCGTCCTCACAAAGCTTTTTACGTAGCCTTGTCGGTTGCGGCGACTTGCTTATTGATTGCGGTTGGCATGGTTGCCTACCACACTTCTGTAGGTCTGGGCGTTTGGAGTGGATTTTCTCCACCGGTTTATTGG
>CAZUYQ010000001.1:3079-32807 GCA_964624705.1 uncultured Polynucleobacter sp. | reverse complement strand
ATTACCAACTTCGTATTTTGGGTTGGTATTGGTCACGCTGGCACATTGATCTCGGCAATTCTGTTCTTGTTCCGAGCTAAGTGGCGAAACACTGTAAACCGAAGTGCTGAAGCGATGACTATTTTCGCCGTGATTTGTGCGGCGGTTTTCCCAGCGATTCACATGGGTCGGATGTACCTAGGTGCCTACTGGGCATTGCCTCTGCCTAACACGAACAACCTCTGGGTAAACTTTCGCTCTCCTCTATTCTGGGATGTTTGTGCGATTTCGACCTACTTCACAACCTCTCTTCTCTTTTGGTATATCGGTCTGGTTCCGGATTTAGCTTCGATTCGCGACCGCGTGAGAGGTGCGAAGCGTTTAGTATACGGTATTCTTTCTTTTGGTTGGCAAGGTACTGCGAAGCAGTGGCATCACTATGAAACGGGTTATGGTTTTCTAGCAGCGCTTGCAACCCCACTTGTACTTTCGGTTCACTCGATCGTATCCTGGGACTTTGCGATGTCGATTCAACCAGGT
This sequence comes from uncultured Polynucleobacter sp., assembly GCA_964624705.1. GTDB lineage: Bacteria > Bdellovibrionota_B > Oligoflexia > Oligoflexales > RGVZ01 > CAMDKS01. The sequence continues at coordinate 32,288 of CAZUYQ010000001.1, read as the reverse complement.
TGGCATACAACCATCTTCCCGCCTTACTTCGTTGCCGGTGCGATTTTATCCGGTTGTGCGATGGTTTATACTTTGCTGATTCCCATTCGTTGGATGTTCAATCTTGAAAACTACATCCGTGACGATCATCTTGACGCTTGTCTGAAGCTCACTCTCTTAACGTCAACCATCGTTTCTTATGCATACGGAATTGAATTCTTCGTTGCCTGGTACTCCGGCAATGTATACGAGTGGGCGATCTTCGCGAAACGTGCAACTGGTCCATACGCGTTCTACTTCTGGACGATGACGTTCTGTAACTGTGTGTTCCCACTTGTTTGGTGGTCGAAGAGAATGCGCTACAACAAAACGATTTCGTTCGTTGTCTGTGTACTCATCAACGTTGGTATGTGGTTTGAACGTTACAACATTATTATCTCCTCACTCGTGGAAGATTTCTTGCCAGGCTCTTGGGGTCATGCCGAGCCGGGCCTTTGGGAGATTGGTCTAACGATCGGTAGCTTTGGTCTATTCTTCACATTCTTCCTCTTGTTCTGTAAGTTTTTTCCGATCATCTCGCTGTCTGAAATTAAACTGATCATGGACAAGCCCATGAGCGGTAAATCCAAAGGAGGTCATTGATCATGAGTCTCACTCAATCGAAGGGGATTTTGGGCCTCTACAAACATCTCGACACGGTCTGTCATGCCATTGAAAAAGTGAAAGCTCGTCATGATTTTAAGGATCATGAAGTTCTTAGCCCGACCTCATATCACGAGATTGAACATGCTTGCGCTTATGCGCCGAGCCCGGTCCGTTGGTTTACATTCTTTGGAGCGATGACGGGTACCGTCACAGGTTTCTCCTTAGCGCTACTTTGCGACTGGGATTGGCCGGTAGTTGTTGGTGGAAAGACACCTGGTGTGTATTCGATTCCAGCTTATGTTGTGATTGGCTTCGAATTCACCATTCTCTTTGGTGCGATTGCGACGGTACTTGGAATTCTTGTCATGTGTCGGATGCCGAATCCTAAGGTAAGAGTGCTTGATACAAGGTTGACGGACGATCATTTCGGTATTTTTGTACCGAATGTTGGTCTTGATAGTGCGCAGGCTGCTTTCTTAAAGGAGAGCGGCGCAATTGAAATTAAGGCGACCAACTGAGTTACAGGAATAGAGAGAAAGAGAATAGGAGACCCGTTCGATGAAATCAAAGTCACTCTTTTCATGGTCGGCCGCACTAGTCGTTGCAGGTTTTGCAACTGGCTGTGACCGTACGATCCCGAAAATTCAATATGTTCCTGATATGGCTGATGCTCCGGTTTTAAAAGCTCAACGTAACTTTATTGAGCCACCTGAGCATGCAGTTGCAACCAATGCTGTTCTCTATCCGAAGACCGTCGAAGAGGCAGAAGCAACCCTTAAAAATCCGCTGCCCCAGGATGATCGTGTTCTACAATTAGGTGAGCGCATGTTTAGCACCTATTGTTTCCCTTGCCATGGTGCAGCCGCTAAAGGCGATGGACCAATTACAGACGTCTATCCAAAGCCACCAGATATCACGAGTGATGTTTATCAAAAGCGCGGTGATGGATTTTTCTTCTACCGTATTACTTTTGGCGGCAATATTATGCCGGGCTATGGTCATGCGACCCTGCCTCATGAGCGTTGGGCAATTGTTCACTATCTTCGTAAACTCCAAGGGGGTTCGAAATGAGTACTGGTGCAAGTCATCATGGTCCTAATAGTCTTTATGAGCAGCGCCAAAGCTTTTTTCTAGCTCCTTCGGCCAGCGCACGTGGTGCGGTTGTATTCTGCATTTTGATGGGTGTCCTTGTGGTCGCTCTCGGAATGACTCAGGGCTACCAAACCCGAGTTTGGGGTGCCTTATTGTTTAATACATTTTTCTTCTTTGCTTTAGCTATAGGCGGATCAGCTTTTTCTGCTATGCAAGATGTATTGGGTGCGAAGTGGGGACGGCCAGTGATGCGTCTTCACGAATCCTTCTCAAGTTTCTTGCCTGTCGCGGTCGGACTCTTTTTGATCACTTTCATCTGCATCAAACTTAATTTGGGCGGTGCACGCAATGTTTGGAGCTGGATTGCGAATCCCGGAGAGCTTCATCATTTCTGGGGTAAACGCACTTGGCTGGTTGAAAATTTCTGGATGCTTCGTGATACGTTTGCCATGTTCGTTATTCTTGGTTTAGCTCGTTGGCAGATTGGGATGAAGACCCGTCGTGACCGCGCTATGGCAGGCGGTAATAGAGCTGAAGCGGAACGTCTTGGTAACGAAACCCGCGACAAACTCCGCTATTGGAGTGCGCCGATCCTTGTTTGTTATGCACTTGCTTTCTCGCTATTAGGATTTGACCTTCTTATGTCTCTTGCGCCGACCTGGCTTTCTACCCTTTGGGGCGGCTGGCTATTCGCGGTTATGATGCAGACGCTGATGGCTTCGCTCCTGATTACTATGTGGATCTTCAAAGGCACGGCTATTGGTAGCATCATTCAGCGTCAGCAGTTCCATGACGTTGGCAAACTGATGCATGGCTTTACGATTTTCTTTGCTTATCTGACCTACGCGCATATTCTGACGTACTGGTATGGAAACATGCCCGAAGAAACTCAGTATTTTATTAATCGTCTGCAAGCGCCTTGGATCTACATTGTGATTGGTGCACCGATTGTGAGCTTTGTGATTCCACTTTATGCGATGATTCCTAAGGCAAGTAAGTGGACCAAGATGCTTGGTGGCTCAGTGGCTGCGGGGATTTTAGTGGCTCAGTGGGCGACTTATCTTTTAGTGGTTCAACCCGAAATCGTTAAGGGTGAGATGACCTTGCCCTGGATTGAAGTGGGAATGTTCTTGGGTGTATTCGGATTGTTTCTGCTAAGTGTATTTATGTTTGGGAAGCGAAACCCAATGGTTGCGATCGCCGATCCGCTTTTACACGAGGCTATGGCTGAAGCAGCGCATCATTAGTTTTAACCGAAGAACGGACTATGCAACCAGAAGTACATCGCGACTAGGGTTGCCGTATTTAAGCTCCAAATAAACATCTTTAACTCCTTAAGAAGGCTCACGTTTGTGGGCCTTTTTTCTTAAGGACTTTATCGGATGATGCCAAAGAATCTTTGCTTAAAAACACTAAAATTTTATAAAAATAAATAATAACAAGATGTTATCGGGTAAGATCCTTCGTTCCTTTGGAACGAAGGATCTGCTCCACCGGGGTTTTCTAATCGGTGCAGTGGATTTAGCGAACAGCCTCGGGACGTTGTATAATGAAAACAGCACCAAAATCACATTAGCTGAGGAGCATCTCATGGCTGGTACGATGGAAAACATCACGAAGATGGCACTCGCAGAAATGATTCAAAATCACGCTACCTCCTCACGGTTTGGTTTTGTTATCAGTGACGAAGGTTACCGTGATTTAATTGACACTCTCTATGAATTTTTCGAAACTAGCCGATCTCTAAAATCGGCTGGAGACCGCATGCTGACTCAAGGCCCCACGCAGCACCGAATGCCGACGTCTAGAATACCTCGCTAAGGCAATAGGAGGCTTCATGCTAAATACAGAAACGATACCGATTGAGATCTTTGTAGCTCAAGTGATGGCTACTAAAGCTGTATTGCAAATCACGGATAGTTGGCCACTTAAGTCGGAGTCGATTGTTGAGGTGGTGATTAAGCACTTCAATGATCTCGGCGTTTATTCTGTGTCGCCCTTCGGTCAATATGACGTGATGCGTGAAGAGCTTATGTACTTTTTGGAGAACTCCCAGCATATCATTGAGCTCATCGATAAAGCCAAAAAAGCTGCTGCAGCTGCGGCCCAGCGCGGGCGTATGACACAGGAAACTTAAAGTTTAATCTCTCTTTAATTCGTCCTATTTTCTAATAGAAATCCGTGACTTCCTACGAGAGGAGAAATGGGTTAATATTAGGCTGTTATTGTTCCGATGCAGTGTAAAGGTGAAAAAAGACCCAAAGAACGTTCATTTGACTGTCGTAAAAATGGGGGATCAAAAACATCGAAAAAGATAAAGACAAAGACAAAAGCAAAGATAAAGAAAAAAATACCCATAATCATTCAAAAACTCCAACTACAGAAGTTAGATCCGCCGTCATGGTAGGGGTGTTATTGCCAAATGAAGATATCAAACTTCTTCACGATGATTTATCTGAACTCGAAGCACTCTTGACGACATTAGGTATTGTAACTGTTGGCCAAATTATTCAGAAACGAGTGAAGCTCACGCCAAACTGTCTGATCGGGACAGGTAAAGTACAAGAAATTAAAGAAATTGCGAAACAACTTGGTGCAACTTATGTTGTCGTGGATCGACAACTTTCGCCGCCGCAGGTCCGCAATTTAGAAGAGATGACCGGCTGCACGGTTCTTGACCGTGCGGGTGTGATTCTTGATATTTTTGCTAAACACGCTAGAACTAATGCCGCGAAAGCCCAAGTCGAGATTGCTCGTCTTGAGCATTTGTTGCCTCGAATGGTCGGGCAGTGGACCCACTTACATCGTCAGCGTGGCGGTGGAGTTATGGGTGGAGAAGGCGAGAAGCAAATTGAGCTAGACAGGCGAAAAGCCCGTGATCGTATTGCTAGGCTTAAAGAACAGTTAGTCCAACTTGATAAAGAACGGGTCACGCAGCGTAAAGCTCGCCGTAATGAAATAAAAGTTTCGCTTGTTGGTTATACCAATAGCGGTAAGACGACGATTATGAACGCCATGACGCATGGTGAGTTTTTAGCGAAAGACGCACTTTTTGCAACGTTAGATTCGAACGTCCGTACCATCGATCCTAATACCAGGCCTAAGATATTATTGTCTGACACGGTTGGGTTTATTCGCAACTTGCCTCATGGCTTGATCGCATCTTTTAAGTCAACGTTAGATGAAGTCTGCGATGCCGATTTGCTTCTGCATGTTGTGGATATTTCACATGACAATTATAAAGCACAGATGAAAGCGACAGAGCAGGTGTTAAGTGAGATCGGAGCATCTCATTTGCCTGTTGTTGTGGTTTTTAACAAGTTGGACCGCATAGATGATCCTTTTTTAGCACGAATATTAAAGCAAGCTTATCCCGGCAGTATTTCTGTTTCTGCTTATAATCGAGAAGACATGCTAAAGCTTCGCAATCACGTATTCCAATTCTTTTCGCAAAATTTCTTGCGGGTTAAACTGGCAGTGCCGTCGAGTGATCGTGAGGGTATATCGCTTGTATATCGGACCTGTATGATTTTAGACGCAGATTATGAGCGTCAGGATCTCACTGTGTTTGATGTGCGCGTACCAAAAGCGTCTTATGCTCGGGTTGCGCCCTATCTTCTGGATGAAGAAAATTCTGATGATATGAAGCCCGCATTTGCATCACAAATGATAAGATAAGAAAAAACTGATCTAGGGGAGTTGCTGTTGTGAGTGATGCTAAGGTTCCGGTAAAAACCGATAAATTTGTTGTTCCTCCGGCATGGCGTGAGCGCTGCGAAGTTTTGCATTTAAATGCAAAAACAAAGGCGGAATTTTTTCCAGTGCACCAAGACTTTATCAAGTCTCTGTTAAGTGTTACTGAGATTGATTTCATTTTATATTTTGCGGTTGGTTGGGATATGTATGAATTTATTCGTCCGCGAGAATTTAAGGTGGAACTTGTTAAAGAGTTAATTACGACTCATAAGCAGAATGCTTCGCAAACGAGAATTTGCGTTAAAAAGGCTGATTTTGGTCGTTACGAAGCCATTGTCATAAAGTATATGCGAGAAAAATTTGTTGCCGCTTCAGCCGGGGCCTCGTTGGAAATGGAGCCAGCCTACAAGATTTACTCATCACTGTCGGCAGCTAGTCAACGGATCACACGTGGAGCCTTGGACGAAGAATGTTATAATCAGATATCGCGAGCGGCATCCGGCGCACTTATGAAAATGAGTAGTACTAAGGATGCATTGAATTTTTTAACTAATATTGTCGGTAAAGAGCCTGCTCTATATGATCACGCAGCAGTGACCGCTATGGTCTCTTCTGCAATTGCTTGGAATGTTTTAAAACTACAAAAACGTGAATCAAAATTGGCCGTCCAAGCAGGCCTCTTGCATGACGTCGAAAGACATTGCGCGTACTTATCAAAACCAGCTGATTCGACACAGATATCGCTTCAAGCTGTTAAAGAAATAACAGCTCAAAAAACAGCAGGCATTGGTTTTCATGATTCGACTTTAGAAGTGATGCAGCAGTATCGTGAACGCTTCGATGGAACGGGGATCCCAAAACGGCTTAAGGGAGCAGCGGAAGCGCAGTCATTAAACGGTATTTCTCGGATGGCCAGGATCGTGTCGATTGGTTGTGCCTTCAGTGAGTACATGCTAAAACGCCAAGAAAAACTACCCTTGCCGCTAGCTACTATCATCAAACTTCTCAATGATCGCGCCCAAAAAGGTGAGTTTGACCCTGCCCTTGTCAAAGATTTGTTTGCTGATGCTGCCACAGGAACACAGCGTAAGCCGACCGATGGCACGCAGGATGACGACGATGATGATTTTAATGATGAAGATGAATACTAGATTGTAGCAATTTTACGCCTTGCCGCTACCATATGGTTTCGTCAGAATTTCAAGGTAGTGATTGGACGGGTCCGCAAAGTACAAGCCTCTGCCGTTATCGTTGTGGTTTATTTTTCCTTCATATTTCCGTCCCGGATCAGCCCAATACTTTAGTTCCTTTTGTTTAATACGATCGAAGATCTGGTCGAACTCTTGTTCGCTCACCAAGAATGCGTAGTGCTGAGGCGTAATTTCCTCCTTTGTTTCTAAAAAATCGAGACTAACGCCATTGTCAACTTGCACGACTAAAAAATGAAAAAATGGTTTCGGAGCTGGTAATCCGAGGATTTCGGCCAAAAAATTTGCAGCTTTTTGTTGGTCATAACAGTGAACAATTGTATGGTTTAGCTGAATGCTCATATATCTCTTACCTCTCCCGTATAAAAAACGGCTCTGATTTTACAGAAATCAAGAGAATACCATCAGCAAACGAAGGAAAAAAGATGAAGCGCAAAAATCTTCGATTCGGTAAAGGTTTTAGGGTGCATTTTGGAACAAAACACTCGCAGGCAGCCGAGATGGTCTTGGCCCCTGGTGATAGCGAAGGTGATGCCAACAACAAGCACAAAGGTGCTGATCAGTGGTTGTTTGTTGTGGGGGGTGCCGGCATTGCATTTGTAAATGGGCGAAAATATCCGCTACGTGAGGGTTCTCTTGTGCTGATTGAGAAAGGAGATAAACACGAGATCCGCAATACTGGCAGAGAGTTATTGCGGACTCTTAATATCTACGTGCCTCCTGCTTATAAGAAGGACGGAAATCCATTACCAAGAGGGAAGGCGAAATGATCAGTTCTAATTAGTTATTCATTGTAATCTGCCAGGGGCCATTTTTTCAAAATTCTGTAATAAATTCGGGTTCAGCTCGCAACCATGTGCGAAGAAACTGTCGGAAACTGCTGGCGCCTTTATCATAACATTTCCACCATCTGGACTCAGGGAGATAGTAGTCACGGCATAGATTGTCCCATTACTAAATTTAATCTGCCCATCTCCACGAATAATATAAGACCCGGGACCGAAACCAGCCCAAGTTAATTGATTTTTATTTTGCAGTGAAACCTCAAAAGTTTGCTTTTCTAGTCCCTTAAAAAGGATTCCACTACCGCTAATATTCGTAAGTTGATTACCTGAAGTTTGTACATTCAAATCGAGACTTTGTATGAGGTCGCGGCCGCTTTGAACTTTGCGGGTGACGTCTTCAAAGCAGCGGACATTCGCAGGCTTAGCATTCGTGCACATCCCGGAGCTGGTATTGTAATAAGGATGACTACTTGGACATTGGCATGAAATATATTTGCCGGTCGACCCGTCAATACCTGAGCCATAAGGGCATGGTATCTCTGAAATAGTCGATGCTAGTGATGCGCTGTCTGCCGTAGTGTCTTTTGTTCCGCTTTTACAGCCGTAGATACCAACCAATAGAATCATTAAAAATAATTTCTGAATCAAAGATTTATCGCAACAGATGATACGCATGGCTTTTACCCCTTAAAAAGTTCTGAGAGTGATCGTCCTAGGATCACATGGAATTTTTATTTAAGGAAGAGATCAAGCTATGATTCTGTTCTCTCGAGATTACAAATTCACGTGAAGCTCACACAGAGATCTACAATTTTGTCACCGGAGGAATCCTCAATAGTTTCGACATAGTGCTTAAGTAGATCGCGGAGATCGCGTTTAAATTTCGGTAAATCTTGCGTTTTTACCGACGCGTGAGATAGCCAGTAAAGTTTGTTAGGATCGTTAAAATCGGCAGAGCGTGCTTCAACGCTTTTTCGGCCAATAAGATCCGTGTAGTACTGCTTGAACGCACTCGCAGACTCTTGCTCTTGGATGTAAACGTCATGAATCGTTGCGCGGTAATGTCGCAGTGGAATTTCTTCCACCATTCCAATCGTGATGAGGTCGTGAAGGGCGTTTTTAACTTCAGGAAGAGTAAAACTAGTTCGCCTCTTTATTTCTTGGATGTTTGCTCCTGCGTTAAGGTCGCCCAATGCCGCATAAACCTTAGGTGCGCAGAGGTTACGAAATGGTGAAAGAGCAGATCTGGGTTTGATATCTGAGTGAACGGATAGTGAAGAAATTGCTAAATGAAAGCGATGTCGCTGCTTTGTTAAAAGCAATTTGATCTTTGGTTTTGATAAGTTTCTAAACTCGACGTCCGGTTCCTGACTCGCCACGTGATAACTGAAGAATTCGGCAAGCTCTTCTGTGAGATCGAGCCCTTTGATCACACGTCGAAGTGAATTGTTAGTCAGACGTTTCTTACCGGTCATTACATCTTTTGCAAACCCACGGGCTGCAAAGCCGGCACGCCTCGCAAACATTGCATAACTAAATTTTGGATTAAGAGCCTTCTTAGCGTCAAAAAATATTCTTAGGAGTTCATGATAATCGAGGCACTCGAGAAACTCTGCTCCGAGTCCAGGATTTCTTATACAAGCTGCCGAGAGTTGGTGGATGTCGAAACTGGATCTTGTCGCAGACATTTTAGTTAGAACCACTGATAGAAGGAAAAGAAATTCCTCGAATAACAATCAACTGAGGTTCTTTATACCACGGTCGAACCATTTCAAGTTCTAACTGATAGCATTCCGATTTTCGATCCACACTTACAATGAGCATCGCTAAATCGCCAGGTCTTTGCGCAGGATATACTGTGGCCACTTGGCTGGTAGCCTGACATTCAACGCCTGAAATAACACCATTTTTTGTGGTTTTTAACTGTTCTAGGATCTGAACAAGTGGGGCTGCGCCGCTCTTAACATAAATAGTATAATAGCTAGGGATATTTGCATTTTCAGCAGTCGCCGGCGATGAAATACCGGTTAAAATTATGAATGATAAGATGCGGCAAATGTTTCGCAAAATGGACATAAAAAATCTCCCAGAAAATTTTTATAATTTCTGAGAGATAGTAAACATCGATTAAAGATATTTGAGCAAGCGAAATTCTATTCCGATTTTTGAAGAAAGGCGGACTTCGCATCGAGGAGACGATGCTCGATCTCTTCGAGCGCATGAGCCATAATCTCGACTTCCCAAGTGTCGCCTTTCAAAACAGGCTTAAGACTACGCAGCCACACCATCATGTCATCGAAAAACTTATTAGCCTCGTCGAACATCGAATGATCGAATTGGCGGACCAACTCTTTGACCCAATGCGTCATGGGCTTGCCAATAAGATTTACAAAACCATTGAGTCGTTGAGTCGCTTCTTGTTCTTGCCAGCCACCAGCGATGCGGAAAGGGTACCAAACTGTATCGTTTTTGTGGAGCCAGAGGCGTGATTTGCCCCCTACTTCAACAATCTTAAAATCCGCCGGTTCTGCACCGTGGAAACCATCTGGTCTTTTCCATATGACGTTCATAAAGACCTCCATCTGAAAGCTATACTCAAAATACCTCTTTCGCCGCCGTGAGGCAATCAGATGTTATCCCAGCTAAAGCGCTCTTCTTCAAAGGCATAATCTGCAAGGGATTTAATAAGCTCATCATCGTTATTATCAATTTGAGCGAGGTTACTATCGATGCGTCGGCGGGCATCAGTAGTGAACACCTGTAGGATTTCTAACTCCTGGGATGATTTAGACACGCCCTTGTCCTCAAGGGCTAAACTGACGCGACTCATAATGCAGGACATGACGAAAAGGTCGATCATGATATCGGCCAGGCGTCGGGTCGCAAATTGCTTGTTCATGATGTTCTTGCCATGTTTACGCAAAATACGGTCTGTGGCGATGGCGAGTTTACGAGTGAGGTCCTCAAACGTTCGAGCATGTTCTGCAATTGCCGGGTGACATTTCACCATTTCAATTTTTGCTAAACCTGTTGCTTGACCAACGCGTCGTTTTGCGTAGTCGCTTAAGATACCAAACCCCTTGATAGGATCGTGCAACGCATTCCCTAATGCAGAGGCGACTTCTTTAAGACTAGCACCGACATCGTTCATCGCGGTTAATGAAACAAACAAGCGAAGAATCTCGTTTGTTCCTTCAAAGATGCGGTTGATACGTGAGTTACGCATAATCCGCTCATATGGAAACTCGCGCATAAAACCATTACCGCCGGCAATTTGCAACGCTTCATCGACCACGTCCCAGAGCGCTTCAGTGGCGTAAATCTTTGAGATCGCGGCTTCGACGGCGTAATCTTTAAGTCCGCGGTCCACCATGCCAGCAACCATATTGACGCATGACTCTGCAGCGTAAGTATGAACCACCATCTTACCAACTTTTTGCTTGATCAGGCCAAAGTTTGAGATGGTTTGATCAAATTGCTTACGTTGTTTTGCTTGTTTCGTTGCTTGCTCAATCAAATACTTCATAGCGCCGACACACCCGCCGCCAAGCCCGGTGCGGCCGCTGTTAAGAATATTCATGGCAACTTTGAAACCTGCGCCCACTTCGCCCAGAACATTTTCGTTTGGAACTTTTACATTGACGAAACTAATGGTCGTCGTGGAACTTGCACGAATTCCCATTTTATCTTCGTGAGGACCGGAGGAGACGCCGACCATATCTTTGGTGACGATAAAGGCAGTGATTTTAGCTTTACCACCTGCATCCGCTTCACTACGGGCAAATACAGTGAAGAAGTCAGCCATGCCGCCATTCGTAATCCAAATTTTCTCGCCGTTAAGGACCCAGTGGTCGCCTTCTTTGACGGCTTTAGTTTTGAGGCTCGCAGCATCTGAACCGGCATTCGCTTCAGTTAAACAGAAGGCCGCAATCATTTCGCCAGTTGCGAGCTTTGGGAGGTATTTTTTCTTTTGTTCAGGAGTGCCGTACATCACGAGGCCACGCATTCCGATTGAGCTATGAGCGCCTGCGGTAAGAACCACGCTACCATCATAGCTCTTGAACAAATTCATCTGGCAAATGAGCATCGACATCCCACTTGCGGAAATCCTTTTCTTTATTTCCAAGCCAAGTTTGAAAGGACTCGCGCATAGTGCGAAGTGTTTCTTGCTCTTCAGGTTTCATCTTTGGGAAGGGAAAGAGAATTCCCTCTTCGATTTTGCCCATACAAAGAGAACGCATAAAACTGGTGTTTTCCAAATTCTCGCTCATATCCTGATCCTTTCCATGATCATCCCGGAGGTCTTAGACCGCCATCGCAACGTAACGCTGTCATATTTTGCCATTAGAACCAAAAATTGACCAGAGTAGGGGCGATTTTTGTCATTTTACCAAATGACGATTCTGTTTAAGTTATCAAGAGAACAGCCGATACTGCATCCATGAAAGATCAAGTTAGAAAAACGCGGGCATTAGCGATGGCACTTGGAGCATCAGTTGGACTGATGTGCTTTGTCTTTGGTGCACTCTGGGTGCGCACGCTACATGACTCTATGGATAGGTCGCGTCTCGACGATTCGGGTCGGGAAATTCTCAGTCGGATGACCGTCATTAGGCAGCTTGTCGTCGCAGACATGGCTGCTTTAGCACCTTCAGAAATGTTGCGGAAGCTGAAGCCAGATATCGGCAAAGGCTCTATTGATGATATTCCTAAGCAGTTTGATGTGGTGGTTGTCTATTCTGATACGCGTCAGTTTCTAACAGGCGTGCAGCGCATAGGCAAAGAGCGAACTCTGACAACATTAAATTCTGAGACAGTCCGCACAGGAATGCCGGGCGACTCGGTGTTCTTTGATCGAGCGACGAGTGAGGAAACTGTATCAGGGTTACTGGTATTTCAGGGAAGACCTTTAATCATTGCCATAAAACATGTCGATGAAATTACAGGGCCCCGCGGCTATATCTTAGCAGGTCGCTGGCTCGATGCTCGCAGGCTTGCTCCGACAGCCATCATGACAGAACAGTCGTTCGATATTTTCGTTCCCGATGACCGCGTGGGCCTGCCTGCTGACGTCGAAGCTGCGAGGCTTGCAATGAAATCGGACCAACAATTCTTCGGACGATTGCAACGACGTGGTGCAGGAGTAGGTTACCTAAGATTTGATGACGTATTCGAGCGAACTGCGTTTATTTTAAGATTTCCGTGGGTTGATAATGGCGTTAACGGCGAGAGAAATTCTTTAGTCTGGCTTTTAATCGTATCCACCCTTATCGGTGCCTCCTTATACCTCGCGACCTCTATTTCTATGGGTTGGATTGAGCGACAACGAAAAAGAGCGTCTGGTTTAAACGGTATGAGCGATCACGAAATGCGCGAAATGGTCGAGTCTTTCCCCGGGTATGCTTTTGCGGTAAATCAAAGACAGGAATATATCGCCATTAGCCGCGCCTTGGCCGGTGTTTCCGGCAAAGAACCGGTTTACTTCGTTGGCAGACTGTTTGGTAGTGTTACTGGTGAGGCAGGTATGAAGCCGAAAGAGCTTATGTTGGAGCTAGAGGGCAGTAATAACTGGCCCTCAACAAAGGCTGTGGAATTTTCGATTGCAGGGCTTAGGGAGCAATTTGACTATAAAGGTAGTTGCCATTATGTCACAGGCAAACGAATCTTATTTGTAGTGCTTCAAGCCAAAGAAGAGGCGGTGAGTGACGTCCGAACGACGACTCAGCCTCAGGTCTCAACTCAAGCCGAACATACTAGTGCTGCAGCTTAAGCTGATTTTGCGAATAGATTACCCAGCCCGACGCTTAGAAATACCTTCGCCTCGTTGTGAACCGTAACGAGCGATAAATTGATCGAGTGTTTTACGATTCTGTTCTGAGAAGCTTGTGAACTGGACACCCATGCCAGGAGATACGTCCTTGCGGTCCGCAATGGGAGCTTGGCTCCAAATCACTTTGCCGGACGTGCGCAGTGTTTCTTTGCTATCAGGAATAGTAAAGGTTAATTCCATCTCAGCGCCCATAGGTAAGGGCTTCGATGTTTCAATAAAGACTCCACCAGAGCCCATATCGCGGCAGAAATCAAAAAGATAATTTCCACCACTGCGGTAATCGACCAGTAACTGTATAGGAACGCGATGGTCATTGCGATCTTCGCGTGTTCCGCTGGTTGCGGGGGCTTTTTCCGCAGCTTCGCTTTTTGTGGATGACTTTGGTGCTTTGGAATTTTTCTTCGTCATGGCGTTCTCCCCAGAGATTTAACAAAAGTCACAAGCATTACTGCTTTGATTTTACCTGTTCGTTGCGGATACTTCTAAGATATTTTTGCACATTAATATTATGCTCCTGACCAGTCTTTGAAAAGACGTGATGAGTCCGATCAATCGCATCGAGCATATAATAATAATAGCCGAATTTTGTCGGGTTCAGAACCGCCTCCAGTGAACTTCTTGATACGGCGCCAATAGCTGTCGGAGGTAAGCCACGGTGAATACGGGTATTATAGAGGTTTTTTTCGTCTTTCAGATGCTGCCATTTAATATCCCCAGTATAATTCGGGATGCCATAAATAATGGCTGCATCAATGCCAAGCGCTTCGCCTTTTTTGAGTCGATTCCATATGACCTCAGAAATCATCGGCTTTTCTTCCTCTTGCATGGTTTCAAGCTCAATCAATGAGGCAAAGATAACCGCCTGATTCAGAGTTAGATTTTTTTGCTTAAGTTGTTCTTCGTAATGGGGTGGGAGCTTCTCAAAAAAAGTCTTCACGGTCTTTGTGTAGAAGTCCCGTGCTGTCGGTAATTTATTAAAATTGTAGGTGGCAGGATAGGTATAGCCTTCGAGGGAGGCTGCGTTGACACCGAGCGATTTTAAAAATTCTTGATCACGAACAAGCTTCGTGAGCTCTTTCATTTGAGCGACGCCCTTAGTAGCAAGGCGTTCGTTGAGCATCCGAAGTGTAAAGCCTTCTGGAATGGCGACTTGTAGGACTAAAGGTACATAAATATCGCCCTTTTCCATTTTCTCTCGGATTTGAGAGGGTGAATATTCGCCTATGAATTGGTAGGTGCCGGCTTGAAATTTTTCATAACCACCGGTTAAGCGCACCCAGACATGAAATTTCCATGAAGCGGTGATCACACCCTTATCTTGCAGTGCTTCGCCGAGCAATTTTAAAGATGTTCGGGGACGTAGTTCGACAATGGTTTCAGTTGCGACACTATGGGGTTTTAAGGCCCAGCGATCAAGATCGTCGATCAAGTACCAAGCGCCGCAGACAGCCAATAAGACCAAAAAAAGAAGAGCGACCAAAACTTTTTTCATGATGGGCCCTTAGTTAGGATTGGAGTATCTAAAATTATAGTTCAAAACCTGAAGGTATAGAAAATAAATTATCTATTACCCAATAGCGATACGATGCAATCATGCGCTATGACTGGGTTCCAACTGGGGCGGTTTCTTTTTGGGCTGGAAAGGAGATCTTCGGCGGGCAGCGAGGCGTAAAATTTGAAGCAAGCTGCCTCTTATGAAACAGCTTGCTACGTATCAACTAGCGAGTTGCTTTTGTGAGTGTCAAAACTTGTCCTTCGAGACTTGTGAGTTTTTTGCCGTCGCTCGACAAGCTGTAAATATATTTTTCTTCTTCGCCAGCAGGACTCACAAATTCTGTGACCAAAGTTAAACCTTGAAGAAGGTAAGTTCCTGTTTGTGGGGGGTTACCGAAGAATGTATTTGCGTTGTCGATGACCTGAGCCTTATTCACGAACGTCAAGCAGTGTTCGCGAACACCTGCGGGTTGACCGAAGCCGCCGTTGCTCACGACGTTGCGGCAAAAAGCTTTACCAGCGAGGCTTTGGGAACTGGAAGACAAATGAGCGGTCGTCTCGTTGTTAGCGATTCCACATGCCGAAACTGCCGCTAGTGTCAGAGCCATAAAAACTTGTTTCATAGAAAATCTCCAAAAAATGGTTAGTTGAGTTGTACTTATGCACAACATGTATAGGGGCATATAGCACGACTGAACCAGGATAGTTAGCATTGGCTGGCCAGTCTGCGGTCGTCTGTCAAGCGTGGCGCAGAATCTGCATGAGTCCTTCGCTATTACCCTACTGATATTATTATCTAATTTTATAAAATCATTTATAAAATGGCCTTGCCTTTTTATTGTAATTAAGGTAAATCAAGGTGCTTATTTTTAGATCAGGGGCTTTTGCTTGTCAGAACGTCAATTAACATTATGGGATGTTCGTCCAGATTTGTTCCGTGGCTGCGAGGCCATCGAACGGGCGCTGGGTTATACCTTTAAAGATAAGGCCTGGCTTTATGAGGCATTAACCCATCGCAGTGCGTTAGTTTGTGAAGGTATTGATGAGCGGACCTTAAACGAGGAACGGCCTTGGAACGAGCGTTTGGAGTTTCTAGGCGACTCGGTACTCGGATTGGTGATCACAGAGCACCTAAGCCTTCGCGACCGTTCGCTTTCCGAGGGCGATATGTCGCGGATCCGGGCCGCTCTCGTTTGTGAGGAGTCTTTAGCGGACCTCGCTCGGACTAAGCTCAATCTTGGTAAGGTGCTGGTTTTAGGTGCAAGTGAGTTAAGAAGTGCGGGTTGCGATAAAGTTTCATTGATAGCCGATGCTTTTGAGGCGGTGATTGGTGCGGTTTTTTCAGACGGTGGTTGGCAAGCGGCCAAATCACTGGTACTTCGGTTATTCGCTGATGCAATCGCTCAAGATCTAAAGGTTTTGCTTGAGCGTGATCATAAGACTTTGTTTCAGGAAGTGATGCAGGACAAACTCCGCGCGACGCCCACGTATACTGTGATGGCCGAGAGCGGACCAGCCCATGCTCGATTGTTCGAGGTTGCGGTCTATATCGAAAAAGACGGCATCCGCGAAGAGTGGGGACGCGGGACTGGAACTACGAAAAAGCGTGCGGCGCAGCAAGCTGCGGCGCGGGCTATGAAGCGGACTAAGGAGTTCCAACTATGATTAAGGGTACAGTCGCCATCGTCGGAAGACCGAACGTTGGTAAATCGACAATTTTCAATGCTCTAACGCGCACGCGAAATTCCTTGGTGGACGATCAACCAGGTGTCACGCGTGATCGTCTTTATGGCCAAGTTTATTTTGATGACTTTAAAGAGAACGGTTTTCTGTTGATTGATACCGGCGGTTTTGAAACCGAAGGCTTTAATTTCCAGCCTTTCAAAGACAATCTGGTTTGGCAACAAACCGAACTAGCAATTGATGAAGCGGACCTTGTCGTCATGGTCTTTGATGGTCGTGCGGGCGCTCATCAACACGATGCTGAATTGGTGCGTTTTCTGGCGCGTAAAGAGAAGCCAGTGATCTTCGTCGTGAATAAGCTTGATACTGTCGAACGCGATACCTTGATGTTTGACTTCTATCAACTTGGCGTGGAAAAGATGCTGCCGGTCGCCGCTGCGCATATGCGCGGTATTAGTGACTTGGTTGAAGAAATTGAGCAGACTTTTGAATCGATTCCAGAACTCAATGCCGATAAACGCCGTATTCAAGTTCAAGGAACACGGATTGCACTTGTCGGTAAACCGAATGCCGGCAAATCTTCGATTCTAAACCGTCTTCTTGGTGAAGAGCGAAGTCTTGTCAGTGAAGTTGCTGGTACGACACGTGATTCACTCGATACGCCCCTTCTTTATAATCAAAAGCAATACGTCTTGGTTGATACGGCTGGTATTCGCCGCCGCAGCCGTATTCACGATAAGATTGAATCACTCAGCGTGATGCGGAGTATGCAGGCGATTGAACGTGCTGATATTGTTCTTTTGGTACTCGACGCAACTCAATCTTTAACAGATCAAGATGCTCGCATCGCGGACTTAGCTGCCTCGCAGTATAAGGGCGTTGCGATTATTGTTAATAAATGGGATTTGGTTCCTGATAAAGATGGCAATTCCGCAAAAAACTACACCAATTTCTTGCGGGATAAATTGCGTCTTCTATCCTGGATCCCCGTGATTTATGTGTCTTGTCTGGAAAATCAGCGTGTCCATAAAATTATGGCACTGGTTGAGGATATTGCGACCAAGTATCATCAACGAGCGGATACACGTTCGGTAAATAATGCACTCCGTGAGATGGTGAATCAGCACACACCATCGCTCGTAAAAGCAACGAGTAAGCGCGTAAAATTCTACTATGGTACTCAGGTAAAATCGGCACCACCGACTTTAGTGATTTTCTGCAATGTTGCTCGCGAAATTCAAGAAGGCTACAAACGTTATATGCTCAACCGCTTCCGTGAAGCGCTTGGCTTTAATGATGTTCCACTTCGTTTAATCTTCCGAGCAAAGGAAGAAGTGAATCGTCGTCGTCAAACCGAAATCGAGAAGATGGCGCGTAAGTATAATCCTGAGCGTGATCGTCGTGGTGCGCAGCCGACTGTGACTACAGAGACGTCGTTTGATGATGATCAAGATGAATATCAATTCGATCCAAAGGCTGCACATGGTTTTGAGTTCGAAGTAGATTCAAAAGCAGACGTTGTCGAAGATCCTTGGATTTGAATTTCGACCTCGTCTTGAGGCAAAGCCGAAGGATCTCGTTCATATGCCCCTGACGGGGCTCAACATGACTGTGTCCTACGCCTACCAGGCCTCAATTCCTATAATAGGGACATCGGCGTTAAATTCGCGCCAGAATCCTTCGCCATGTATCTGCAATCCCGCTTGGTTAATCACTGGTCGATGCCAGCGAAAACCATTAAATGTCTCGGCTAGCACTTGTTCATAAGTCTTCGGAGTCAAAAAATAATTGTTGAAGGTGAACGATGATCCGTCCGCAGCAAACATCGTGTAAGTCACGGTATCACCTTCGCGGCGTGGAATCGGTGACGATTTTATAAAACCATATTTGCGGTATGAGGGGTAGTTCCTCGGGTCATTGTAAGGATTGTCATTGAGGGCAACAAAGCGTCCACCTGGTTTTAAATTCGCGACAACGGTCCTGCAGAAGGCCCGAAGGTGTTCGGCCGTTCGTGCATAGTTTAGTAAATAAGAGCCAACGACTAGATCAAAGCTACCGACTGTGCCAAGAGTGCTAGCATCACCAACGCGGAACTCAAGGCCATTTGGTGTGTCTCGTTCTTGCTTGTTTGCAAGCGCAATCATCTCTTCGGAAAGATCCACTCCTAGGACATGGCGAGCTCCCAGTTGTTTTAGTTTACGGGCGTAGATTCCTTCGCCGCAGGCCAAGTCGAGAACATCTTTGTCCTGTACATCGCCCATAAGTTCAAGCAGGAGTGGCGCCTCTGCATAAATGCGAAAAGGCAATTCCTTAGAGGTTTGGTACTCACTGGCGATGGAGTCGTACTGTGTTTTAGACATCGCTCGTTTCTTTCTTGGACAACAGCCAGTAGAACGCACCGGCGACAAAGAATCCTACAAACCACGCATAGTGATAAAGCTGCATGATAAACGGAGGGATATCATCGGTGTTATAAATCTTCGTAGCGCCCAAGAACCCAGCGATATTGGGTAGAATACCGAGAATTAACGCAATCAAGGCTTTGCGATTAAATCCTCCTTCGTACCAATAAACACCATGGCGCTGATAGAGAGCTTGAGTATTAAGCTCGCGGTGGCGAATAAGGAAATAATCGACAATCATAATGGCGCCGATCGGTCCAAGTAGACCGGAGTATGCAACTAACCAGGTAAAGATATAACCAGTTGGGTCTGCGATGAGCTTCCAGGGCATAATCAGGATCCCAATAACGCCTGTGATAAGACCGCCGGTTTTGAACGAGATGTGTTTTGGTGAGAGATTAGCAAAGTCATTTGCTGGACTGACAATATTTGCAGCGATATTCGTTGCAAGCGTCGATACGACCACAGCAAACATTGCGGCTGTGAGTAACGCCGGTGAAGGAATGCGAGATGCTAGAGCGATCGGATCCCAAATTGTTTCACCAAATACAAGCGTTGTCGCACTAGTGACTACGACGCCGATAAATGCAAACGAGGTCATTGCTATAGGCAGAGTCAGCGCTTGGCCTAGAACTTGTGATTTCTGAGATTTTGCATAACGGGTAAAATCAGGAATATTTAAGGATACTGTCGCCCAAAACCCAACGACGCCTGTTAACGCAGGAAAGAAAAATGCATAAAAATCAGCGGCGTCCTGGAGGCGGCCCGGATGCGCTAGAATAGGTCCAAGGCCATCTGAAACCGTCACTGCCCAAACTAATAGGCCGAGAGCAATGAACGGAAGGATGATGGCCTTAAATCCAAGAAGTTTTTTGACCGCATCTACACCGTAGTAAACCACGATCATATTGAGAAGCCAAAAAACCATAAAACAAATTGCCGGCACGGTGGCAATTCCTACCCAGCCTGGGAGGATATCGGGAAGATTCGCGTCTGGAAACCAAGCATGAAGTATTTGATTCAGAGCCGCGCCACCGATAGATGTCTGAATTCCAAACCAGCCGCAGGCAACAAACGCTCGCAGCAACGCAGGTATATTAGCTCCACGGATACCAAAACTCGATCGCGCCAGGACGGGAAATGGTACGCCGTATTTCGCACCAGCATGACCATTGAGTAGCATTGGTATTAGGACAATAAGATTGCCAAGCATGATGGTGAAAATTGCTTGTCGCCAGTTCATTCCTCCGTCGATCATGGAGCTGGCAAGCATATATGTCGGAATACATAAACTCATGCCAATCCACAAAGCGGCATAGTTCCAAGCAGTCCATGTTCTATCTACTACTCGCGTGACCGCAAGATCATCATTTTGTAATGCCAAAAGACCACCCGTGCGAAAATATAATTATTTGCCTAGGGTGCAACTGTAACATCTGTCGCTTGATCAGCAAAGCTGTCGTTGACTCTAAAGAATCAAAGTGCTTGGCTATCGGGCAGCACGTGGTCCAGAAAATAGGATTGACGTTTGACGATGGTTTTAGTGAAAGCGGCTGCGCCAGAATACTAGCGCTTTGCTTCTGTGTCGGAGATAAATTTACCCGTACTGAGGAAATATTTGTGCTGAATCTCTGCAATACGAATGTCAAATCCTGCTACATATTTATCTGCGGCTCCATAACGAAAGCCTGTATACGCGACATTTAGCTCTTTTAAAGCGTCACCGACATTGAGAACATGTTTCTCCTTATCGTCGACAAAGACAATCGATCGTGGGTGATAGTTTTGCATTTTAAGGAACTCAACCAGAACCTTGCCTTTGTTATTCTTAGCACCGACCAAGAGAACGCCTTGAGTGAATAACGAGGAGTGCTCGCCATCAATCTCAATATCACTGTTACCGAATCCGTGTGCGTGGCTTAAATCAACTCCTACAGATTTAAGTTGAAGACGGCTGGCTCGCGCTAACTCGATGGGGCGTGCGGTAAGCGCCATAACAGGAATACCTCGACGCTGAATATTTTGGATGATTTGTACTGTTGAACGCTCTACTGCCCGAACAGGTGTCTGCAGCTGAACCTTTGTCCATTCACTTAAAGCGCTGTCAATGGCATCGTCGGTCGATAATCCCGCATTCTCATGAAACTTCACGCGATAGCTATACCACTGATCGCTTCCTAGCATCTGGGTGGGTTGAACAATGGTATTGTCGATGTCAAAAACGACCAGCGTTTTTTGATCAATCTTTGATAAAATAGATTCCATTTTTGTGATTTCAATTTTTTGGCTGTAGCCAATAAATGAAATGGAAAATAGCCAGACCGCAAATAGACTTCTCATTTGAACCTCGTAGTGAAGATTGAATGACGATCTTATGCCACAAGGTAGGATGTATCGAAAATGATCGTTTGTAATGATGGGTATAAAGATCGGTAATGAGTCAAAAATAATAACAATTACAATATATTAATTCGTGTGTCAGTGTTGGCCTCTAAGTGTTTTAAAGCCAAAGTTGCGAGAGGAGTCGTAGCGTTGGCTGTGACTACTCTCGCAAATGTTTGTCGTTTCTCTAAAGTGTAAACAGTAAATCTTTTTACTACCGGCAAGCACCACTCAGTTGGCTATTCGAAACTCTCAAGGCTTGGGTGACCGGAGTTGCATCACCGAAAGCTAAGTAAGAGTTAATAGTCTCTGTAGCTGGAAATCTTGTGATTCCATTTTGATGGATAACGCTACACGAGTAGTCGAGTGAGAGATAGATCTCGTAAGTACTTGCAGGAATGCTGATTTGGTTAGAGGTGCTGTAGTACCAGTAACTAGGATTAACTGTTCCAAACATATCACTTCCCGTGACAGCTTGTAGTATCCCCGAAGCTAGGGCATGGCTCGGATCAGTTACAAGGTAAGCACTGAATGGTATATCAGCCCTTCCGGTGACAACATGTGCTTGAACGTCAAAGCGAATTTCACTCACGTTAATAGGGATCGAGACTCCATGGCAATCGGTCTGTGACAATTTGTATTGTATATATTGGTTCAAAGCATTGTTGGTAAATGTACTACTCATAAGTGTAACGACCGTTGTATTTGGACAAGCCGAAGGCGTCGGACTCGCTGACGCGATCGTTACGGTTGGTACGGGTGTTGGCACTACAGCAATCGTAGGCGCAGGAGTTGGTACTACCGCAATAGGAGCAGGAGTGGGGATTCCAATAGGATTCACTACTGGATCTATTGGGAGGATTTCCGGTGTAGGACCTTCCTCGGAAGTTGTGGTCACAGCGGTTTTCTTCACAGTAACATTCGCCTGCGGTGTTGCTTTTGGAGCGGGTTGAGCGCTCGAAAAAGTAATTTGACTTCCACAACTCACGACCAAAATAGCCGTAAGAATTGGTGAAACACACACCACACCATGGCGCTGGATAGCGCTTAATACTGACTTCATTGGTTCCTCCAGGGATGCAACATGCATCTTTTGCGAATGGACTTTAACATCCATTCACGTTCTCAGGAGTGGTCGGAAATAGCTTGGTAAGAGTTTAGATTAGTTGAGATAGTGTCTAATATTGCCATTAAATCAATAACTTATATCGAAACGTTGAAGTGAATTTATAAGACACCCCCACCGTTCTCAGGTCAGGGGGTGCATTTTGTCTCACTTCCGCACACGTATGGTCGCAGCTCCACCCAGAACCTTGCCAGTGACCTCTGCATAATGAATATCGATGAGCTTGTCATGAGTATCAATTTCAAATCGTCCGGTAGCATCTGGTTGTTCGCGCACAGTGATATCAACGACGTTTAGGTTGTCCTTCGTCTCGTTGACGTTCATGACTAGTTTAAAATCGGAATGAGAATCGCCAACGTTCGCATATGTCTCGGAAAGGAAGGTGCGCGCATCTGCTTTGTAACGCCCTTCGAAGCTTTCCGATCTTTCGTAAAAATAATTGATGTAGGGACGATACTTTATGTAGCCATGATATACCACGAGTCCGTTCTCATAGATGGTGTAGTTCACAAGGCCGTCGATACCCTTGGCATCAGGAATCAACGTCAATGTGCCAGAACGCGAAGCGAATTTTTTTGCTTCCACGACAGCTGGATCATTCGCTAGTTGACTGCTGATTTGGTCGGAGTCTTTTGGGGCGTTAAATTTGCCACATGCGACCGCAAGAAGAAGTGTTAGAAAAATTCCACGTCTGAAAACCTTAGTCATAATAAAAACTCCGTTGTTAGTTTAAACCAGCGTTTATTCGCGGCGTATTCTAAGAACGGGATGAGTAAGGGTTTCAGGGACATTAATAAATTAACGTAGTTTCTCAGCCATCATTTGGCAATCTGCGATGGTGAGCTTGGCAGGAAATTTTTGCGCAATAAGTGCCTTTTGTAAATCTAAGGACAATGCGGGTATTCCTGCCTGCTCCGCCGTCTTTTGTCCTGCAATCGTACACAGAACTACAACAGCAGTCTCGCCCTGACTCTCGCCGGTTAATTTAACGCTGCCAGGGAATTCAATTTTTTCGCCTGCGTTAACTGCAAGACCGGTTGAGAAAAATTTATCGAGTTCTACGAGAGGTTGATGCTGATGATCAAAATAAGTTAGGTATGCAACACCTGTGTTGCCTGCAGTGATAGCAACCCTGATATAATCGCCTGCGATTAATTTCTGGCCTGGAGTGAATCGTTCCACAATATCATTTCGTTTATGAAAAATCTGGATTTGACTCTTTTCCAGACCTTTCATGGAATAGGAATTCAGATCATGGGTAGATTGTATCTTGGGCCAAACCATAAGGGCGAAACAAGCGGCAATAGCGAAGCCTACAAATCCACCCCATAAAACAGGTTTATGCAGGCCACGCGTTTGTGGAAGAACAAGCGGTGGTAACGATAAGGATTCGATTCTTTCACGCTCGTCTTTTACATCTAATCCAGAATTTTCTGCGTTATCGAGGCCTAGTATTTTCATTTGCTTAGCTAGCAAAGATTTTCCTCCAGCGGGCGCTTTATTATTTTCATTTTTCATTTAGAACCTCCTTCACGGTGACCATCTGCCGCATGCGCAAAATAGCTCTCGTAACCGTCTTTTTTGAAATGCCGAGCATGTCGGCGGCCTCTTCGTGTGTCATTTCGTCGATTCCCACATACATAACAATTTGAGCTTCCTGTTGGGAGAGCTTCTTACAAAGCCGACGAACAGTGTCTCTGCTAATCGAAACGCCTACGAGATCAAATTCATCTGTACGAAAATCTTGTTCCTGCATGTGTGATACAGATTCGCGGCGATAAACAGCAGATCGCAAATAATCAATACCGGAATTATGGCAAGAACGGTAAATCCAACCGTAGAGCATTTTTTCATCTTGGAAGATGGGGCCTTTTTGCCAGAGCTTAATGAATACTTCCTGAAGTAGTTCATGTGCAATATCCTCTCTTCCTACTAACTGTTTCAATTTACTGAGGGCGGCTTTGCCAAAGCGCTGATAGCAGGCGTCAATGACGTCGCGACGCGAACCATCAATGGGGGGTGCTAAAATCTGGGAAAGTTCTGGTTTCAAATAGGCCTCATGTCTTATAGATAGAACGAAACACGGCAGCTTGATGGGGACATCATAGTTATTAATATTTATATTAATAGTCTAAATATTTCTAGGGATGTTAATGTAATAGCTATTGTTAATAAGGCCGTAAAATGATACGAGCTAGCTTCTAAATATAAGAACCTAAATGATCTTGAGGACCTATGTCGATGCGTGCCATCACCGGGCTATTAACAATAGTCATAGTACTCTTTTCTCCGGTTGCTAGCGCCTCCGATGCCAAAGCGACCATGGTTTTAGCCATTGGCGAAGACCAGTCCTTCGAGCCAGCACTGAAACGCCTTAAATATTCTGCTCTTGATAGTAAGAGATTTGCCCGGGCGATGGAAATTGTATCTGAGGTTCCAGGCGATCAGATTCAATTGATTAATAATGTATCGATTCATGAGTTTCGCAAGTCGTCACGTTCGGTTGTAGCGCTCCTAAAAAAGAATCATGCGATCAAACGATTTGTTTTTTATTTTTCTGGTCATTCCGACGAACGCGGGCTTCACTTTCAAGATGGTCTTTTTTCTAAGGAAGAATTACACGGACTCTTAAAACAGATACCAACTCAAACAAAGATTTCAATTCTTGACAGCTGCTATTCGGGCGCTCTCGCTGCCAAGGGAATTGAACCCGCCGCGACTGAATTTACGATTCCTAAAAGCAACTACGATGAGCCCACAGGTACAGTTTTCTTGACTGCTTCATCTGCAGACGAAGGTGCTTTTGAAAGCTCGCGCTTCGGGAGCAGTGTTTTTAGTAATTACTTGCTATCTGGCCTATACGGTCATGCTGACTTAAACAAAGATGGACTTGTTACAGTGGACGAGCTTTATCAATACATCTATCAAAAAACGCGTTATGACAATTTGCTGCTACCTCAATCGGTTCAGCAGCAACCGGAATTCGTCTCAAAACTACAAGGCCGCGGCGCACTAATTTTATCGATGCCGCAGGCAAATCTGCAAACTCTGCACGTCGACCCACGAATCAAGGGTGATATTCATTTACAAGCAACTTATGGTTTACGATCTTATGTGATTCCAGCTGATCAGCGAACTGCGCAACCTCTGAAGCTTCCGTACGGCGAATATGATTTCTCTGTTCAAGATGCGGGTCAACTAGGTCGCACCTCCATTCGGTTGCAGCCGAATCGGATTGCTTCGGTAAGTTTAAATGATTTGGAATGGAGCCTTGTAAAACAACAAGAGGGTCAATTTAAGGGCGCAGCAATGCCTGCAGCCGTTGCCTTCAAATCACCAGAAGTAAGTACTGAGCCGACGCCTTATACGGCCCCCTCAGCAGGAAGTATGAATCTCTCGCTTTCTCATGCTGCCGCATCCAAATCCTTATTTTCGCCGCAAGTGGCCATGGGTTTACATTCGGGCTATTTTAATCATCAAGAAAGTGGGCCAGTGTTTTCGGGTGCCTTAGTGACCTCGATTGACAAAATTGGCGTTGTTACTTTGGAACCTTTTATGGGGATCTCGGTACGCCGAAATTCGCTGTACACAAGCGTGGCGCGAGGCACTGAGATTGGTGCGAGTTTACTGGCTGGATCAAGAGTTCTATGGAATCCGAATATTGCGCAAGCGGAAATGTATGGATTGTTTGGATTGGGACCAAGTTGGATCAACCAACATTGGGACGCTCGGGGCTTGGATAACGAAAACCGTCAATCGACTGCTCCTATAGGGCAAGTGGGTATCGGTGTTCAGCGACCGGTCTTTGCCTCAAAATTTCGGATGGCGGCCGAATATCGCCGTGAAATGACGCGTGTGGAAGATATGAATTACGGCAATGCTATTGCCGGTGCAAATATTTATAGTGTCTCGGTCCTGTATTAGTAATTTAAAAATTGGAAAATATTTTCGTTGGAGAGCTGAGGCGTATGATTCAATTTAAAAGTGGCTTGAAAATTTTCTTAGTGATCAGTGTTGCAGCTGCGACTATTTGGTCCTGTGGTAAAACACAATTAAATTATGGCGGCCCCGTTCCTACCCAAGGGACTCCACCGACACTAACCGACCAGACTCCTGCTGATCTCATTAGAGTCCGCTATGGCTCGCTTGAACTGGTCGAAACTATGATCGCAAAGTCTGGATTTGTTAACTACGCCATGTATGAAGATGGTTCTATTACCTATGAAGGTGTTGTTAATTTTCTTGGTTTTAAAAATAATTATTATTGGGATTACATTTTTGAATTAAGCACTCAGGGGCGGTATTTATCCGAGTCTTTTAAAGGTTCGATCAAGGCTTTGCCTAATTCTATAAAATCGAGCAGCTATCGAAGCACTGGCGCTGTATTAATTGATACTGAAATTCAGATGAAAGTAAACGAAGCGACTAATAATCTACGTACTGTGGGCGTATCGTTTTTACCAGCAACCAAGAGGCCGTATGCTCGGAGCGGTAGCCCAACGGATCATGAGGCTACCGGTATTGTGCATATCGATACAACCGGCGACTTAATTGATATCATAGACGCTGAGTTCAATGGAAATGTGTTTAACTTACCGATAACTTTCCGCGTAAGGAAGCATCGAGCTGAGTAGGATGTTTCTACTTATATAGCATCTTAAGTAATTTCAATTTCCACCCGCTGTATGGCGGGTATTTTATTCTGTTATCTAACCAGCCCGCCTCCAGCACACTCTTATGATGAGTGAACGTATCAAAGCCTGTCTTGCCATGATAAGCGCCGATACCACTATGACGTACACCGCCAAATGGTAAATCCGGATTTGATAAATGTATAAGGGTATGATTTACGCATCCACCACCAAACGGTACCAAATCAATCATTTCTTTGGCGAAGGCCTTATCTTCTGTAAAAACATAGAATGCCAAAGGATTTGGATTTGCTTCTAGCGCATTATAAATCTGGCCTTTTTCACGCCAAGTTATAATCGGTAGCAAGGGTCCAAATATTTCCTCGGCCATCGACGGATGATCGATGGTGACGCCGTCTAAAAGTGTTGGTTCGATGTAGCGTTCGCTGCGATCTCTTCTACCACCGTGGACTGCGGTTCCACCGGTGATGAGCGCAGCGATACGTTCGTAGTGAGCAAAGTTGATAATGCGCCCATAGTATTTACTCTTTACCGGATCTTCGCCGAAGAATTTACGAATATATTCTTTCATGGCTTCGATCAGTGGTGCTTTTACAGATTCGTGAACCAATAAATAATCGGGTGCGACGCAAGTTTGTCCTGCGTTCACAAATTTACCCCAGACGATGCGCTTTGCTGCCGACTTTATTCTGGCGGTTTGATCGACAATGCAGGGGCTTTTACCGCCCAATTCGAGTGTCGCCGGAGTAAGATGCTCGGCTGCAGCTCTCGCGATAATTTTACCGACGTGGGTGCTACCCGTAAAAAAGATATGATCCCAGGCATGACGTAGGAGTTCTTGTGAAACTTCGGGCCCCCCTTCTACGCATGAAACAAGATCAGTTGGAAACGCCTCGCGGATAATGCGAGCGGTGACCGCGGTCGTATGCGGAGATAGTTCGGAAGGCTTGACGATACAAACATTGCCAGCTGCAATGGCGGCAACGAGTGGAGCAAATAATAGCTGAAAGGGATAGTTCCAAGGGCTGATAATTAAAACGAGGCCCTTGGGTTGAGGATAGATGGTGGACCGAGCAGGCAACGCTGCCAACGTTGTGCTAACGGGAATGGGTGAGGCCCATTGATCGAGATTCTCGAGGGCGTACTTGATCTCTTCCATGATCAGGGCGATCTCGGTCATAAAGCCTTCGACGGGGTTTTTGCCCAGGTCTTTGTGAAGAGCCGTCAGGATATCCTGCTCGTTTTTACGAATCGCCTGCCGCAGATTGTCGAGATGGCGCTTTCGTCCCTCTAAAGCTAAGGTTGCCCCAGAACGGAAATGGCGACGCATGTGGTAAATATGATCATTCATGGCAAACCTCATTTCGATTAGAGGCTCTATTGTACGTGATTTTCGAATGCGTGAATAGGCGGGAGGAATTCAAGACGGCTTGGTGTTGAGGATGATCGGTCGGAATTGTTCTTCCAGAGCGAGCCATTGATTCTTTAGGTCTTCGTCTAAACTCAAGTCATCCAAGACTTCGCGCATAAGGACTTGCCTGCGGCCAAAATGAGGCTTGCGGATCGCAAACGGTTTATGGGCTGCCTTTAAGGGCTTACCACGGTATTGCTGCGGTCCACCCAGCATGGCGGTCGCAAAGATGATTTGTTCTTGGGTGATATGATTGATATCGGAATGGAAAAAGAAATGTCCGATCATGCCATCAAGAAAAGCACGACGATAAAATTCGGCCACCGCGTTTGCAATAAACGCGGGGCCGATAAGTTCATATAGGGATTTTTTGGGGTCTTTTTTCTCTAAATTCACATTCATCTCTATCTTTAATGCAAGGATCTATTTCTTAATTATAATACGCGATACCGAAAGTTAATTCACGTTTCTGTTGGCTGCCAATCGGCGAGCCATATTCGCTTTTACTAGTATCACGTAGCGAATAAGAGCGAATCATATATGCGCCACTGAAGTAGAAACCATTGTTAATAGGGAGTTCTAAGCCGCCACCGACATGGTAGCCTGGACCAATACCCGCAACTTTATAATCTTCACTCTTACCAGTAAAACTACCTGCCTCACCACTTAGTTTGTATTCGTTGTGGACATCGGTATTTTGGCTATAAGCGCCGGCACCGGCTTCCATAAACATGACTTTGCCGAAGTTAAAGCGCGCGAAGATGCTAAGCGACTTTGTAGTGGTCTGAGAATCGCGTGTTACGTTTTGGCTAGTACTGGCGGTT
>CAZUYQ010000001.1:0-3069 GCA_964624705.1 uncultured Polynucleobacter sp. | reverse complement strand
GATGTCATGGCGATTTTCAATCATTCCAGCAAGACCAAGATTAATTTCACCGAAGCTATATCCGACGTAAGGGTTAAAAGCCTGTCCGGTTGATTGTGTGCGAGTTGCAGGGTCATCTGAGGTGGTTGCATTGCTGCGGTTATCAGAATCCATCAAGCGAACTGATGTTCCGAAGTTAAGACCTTCACGGTCTGAGCGGCGGGCTTCGGCGGCACTCGCGTACATAGCGAGCATAACGATGGTAGTAACGCTGAAAACCTTAGAATACGAAAACGAATAAAATTTGTCCTTGGTGTTCATAAATCCCCCTATAGTGTGCATTCCAAACCTGTGTAAGCTTAGAGTTGCAAGGGGTGTGCCACTTTTGTGTGCAGCCAAAACTATAGGGATTTCTTGAGGTTAGCTGGCCTAGCCAAACCCTAAGCTGTCAAAATGATTGACACAAATTATTTGGTGTCTAGTTATTTGATACCTCGAAGGGCCCACACGCGTACCATTGCCTCCAGCACGATCTTCATGGACATCTTGCTTTGGCCAGCACGGCGTTCATTAAAGAGGATAGGGCTTTCGATAATGGACTTACCTGCTTTGTGGGCACGGTACTTGAGTTCAATCTGGAATGAGTAGCCTTCGCTTCTAACAAGGTCAGGATTAATCGCTAAAATCGTCTCACGGCGCCAGCCATTGAATCCGCCCGTAAGGTCTCGGATTGTTAAACCGAGAATGGTACGGCCGTAGAAACTACCAAACAAGCTGATGCATTTGCGGATCAGGCTCCAGTTTTGAGTCGCCCCGCCGGGGATGTAGCGGCTACCCACAACGGCATCGTGGGTCTTTAATTTATCGATAAAGGTCGCGAGCTCTTTAGGGTCATGGGAGTGATCGGCGTCCATCTCGAATAGGGCGTCGTAGCCGTTCGATAGAGCCCATTTGAAACCTGCAATATAGGCTGTTCCGAGGCCGAGCTTACCGGCACGTTTGATCATATGAACTTGGCCGGGGCGTTCGGTCATCATGGATTCCACAACAGCCTGGGTGCCATCTCTGCTATTGTCATCCACAAAAAGCACGTGAATGTTGGGTACAGCGGCCAGGATGCGATCCACAAGGGGGCGAACATTGTCCACCTCGTTGTATGTCGGTACAATAACAACGGGCTTTTGAATATTGTATGATGCGGTGGCCATAAGACTCTCGACGAAATGGTTTAATAAGCGCAAATAAGCGGCCTTAAGTTGTAACATAGGTTGTCAATGCACCCAACCACTGACAACGATAAATTTTAAGAAAAGGTATCGATATGACTGAGCACTCGGGTAATGGCAAGATCGTCGACTTAAAAAGCGCTCGAAAAAAAGCAACCACAGCCCCGAAGGCTGACCGCCGCGCCGGAGCAAATGGGGGGTCTGATGGTTATGAAAGGGCCATGAACGCCCAGCGGGGTCAAAGGGGTGTGCCCGCAGGGCGGGGAGCTGTAAGATGGGTCCACTACGTCCAGGTCATTGTTTTGCTATTGCTGGTTTCATGGCTTATGCACACTTGCCATATGTAGGTTCTACTTAAAGTAGGTCTTAATTTTCCTGGGCGTTTAACGGCAGCCAGTCCATCACAAGGCGGTCTTTCTTAGCGTTATTGCAGGGTTTACAAGCAATAACGACGTTGCCCTTAGTGGAGCGTCCCCCACGGACCAGTGGCACCACGTGGTCCATAGTCACTTCGTCTTTTTTTAGTTTGCAGGAGCAATAATGGCACTTGGCGTTATTGGCGATAAGGTTCTGCCACCAACGGGATTGGCGTAGCTCTCTCGCAGCGAGCTTTTCGCGCTTAAGAACCGATTCATCCATAACATAGTGATAGTCTGTGCTCATAGAATCGACGTTTTATTATTATTTACGATAAAAATCAATAGTCAGAATCAAATTCAGACACCCTAAATTCAGATCAAATTCAGACATTTTAGAGTAGGAATGTGATCAAATTCAGACACCCTAAATTCAGATCAAATTCAGACACCCCAGAGTAGGAATGTGATCAAATTCAGACACCCTAAATTCAGATCAAATTCAGACACCCTAAATTCAGAGTAGGAATGTCACAGTCCATGAGTTGCCATTTGTACCACCACTGACACCGCAGGTTTGATATTCGCGGGTCCTCATAATTTCATCGTGACCCTTAGAGTCCTTCCAGCCCTGAACCGTTTCTTCTGGTGTTACTGGACCGTAGAAAGCGATCTCTCCATTGGTTGGTGTACTCGTATAATGTCCCGAATTTTTCCGGCGTTCTTGAATCAAAGAGTTTTGCTTTGCATAGTCGTTCATAGTGGCATCGAGGGCACAATTCTGCATGCCGAGGCTGCGACGGTATTGATTGATAAGATCCATCACGCGGATTTCGTTGGCGGTCAAACCTGTGATGTCACCGGGATGCTGATTCGGACCATTGGGATCCGTAGGTGGCGTGCTCGGTGTTGGAGTAGGGGTCGGGCTCGGTGTCGTCTTATCACCTAATTTAAAGCGTAAAGCGACTTTGCCGTCGATGGCGATCGCAAAGAAAACGCCATTGGTTTCTGGGGTAATGACAGCTTCAAAAATAAGGCGATCACTGACTGGGGGCTTCGATGCCAATGCCACCGCTGTTGCTTGACCGCAATTGTCGATGCGTGTTTTTGCTTCGCATAAAGTAATTTGACCTGAAGTCTTGTTGTCGATGCCAATCGACAATGTTGAGCCAGTGTTTTCGCTTAGAGCGAGGCCTATACCTTTAGGATTCAGTGCAGCATCATCGGCTCGAACACGAGCTGTCGTAGACTGTGTTGCTTTACAGCTGATAAGAACAAGTGAACTTACCAATAGGCAAGCAGCGATCTCAAACTTCGACGGAATTTTTTTTGTTGTATTTGTAGTTTCCATACTGCGATATTTGCAATAAATAGACCCACGATCGATAGATCGTGGGCGTGGTATAACTTGCTGATTTTAAAGCAATATAATATTACATAAATATGCTTAAAGACTTTTGTGACTGTTTAGACATTTGACACTGTCTATAGCCAGGTCGATTTAAAGT